>CAYLVL010000165.1:0-6135 GCA_964387135.1 uncultured Planctomycetota bacterium | reverse complement strand
CCCCGGCGAACGGACCTCTGGTCCAGAAATCGATGTCGAACCTCGGCAGCAGGTAGAATCCCTGGGGTATGCCCAGCGGATTGGTGTTCGGCAAGAAGGACCATGTAGGCCAGTTGACCGAATAATTGCCGCCGTCGAACATATGAGCCGAGCCGATGCAGTTCGATAGTGCCCTTGTGATGTCCAGAACGGGGCTGTAGCCGTAGTCGAATCCATCGAAAACCTGGCACTGGAGGTCGTACATGCCCACAGGATGGTCGCACCAGTCGATTATCAGCGAGTGACCGGGTCCGTTGGGCGGGATGCTGTAGTCCGGCGGATCTCCGTCGGGCACCAGCGACCAGAGGAAAACATGGGTCTGACCGGTGTCGGGATCGGTCAGCACCGTGTCGTACGTGGCCGTGTGATCGCTTTCATAGACCAGCGTCGGTCCCGATATCGGGCCGAGCGTCGGCGGGGTATTGACGAAATACTCGTCCGAGATTGGCGCGGTCCACATGAAATACGCCGCAAGAGCCGGGCCGCGAGGGTAGGGATTCCCCCACGGGTTGCTGTAGTCGGTCGGGTCCGCGCTCTCAATGGTGAAGAAAAGCACCTGGTTCTGGTTGTCTGTCGGCGTTACGTCTGTTATCTCGATCGTGGCGACGCTGCTAGTGGGACCGGATGGCGCTGCGTTCAGTTTCCATTCGTCCGTGATGTCAATCACGCCGCCATGGTTGTCAAGGAGGGTGGGTGACTCCACGTAGATTCCCGCGATCTCGTCCGCCACGGTGGTCGGTGTGCCCGTTGCCTGCCAGTCGTAGATTCCAAGGTCAAATCTGAGGTTTCCGCCCCAGGTGGATTCGTCGACATAGTAGGCGGTGCTCTCGTTGTCGACGCAGGAGACCTTGTACGCCTCCTGCACGTTCGCGCCCGGACCCCACGCCTCGAGTGGGTAGTTCGGGTCGCTCGGATCGGGGTCCTCGTAGCTGCAGTCGATGATATAGCTGAACCGGAAGATCGGCACTCCACTGGCCAGCGCAAACTGGATCAGGTATCGCCTCGTGACCACGCTCGTCGGCGAGAACGACCCCCTGTTATCGACATCGATTTCGACGTCCTGGAGCATCAGGTCCTTCGTGCCTGCCGGGAGGAAGTCATCGGAGAAGTACTTGTACGGGTTCAGTCTTGCGGTTGTATCATCCGCTGTGCCGAAATAGGTCGGGATATACTCCAGGATCCTGACTCCGCCCAGTGTGAATTCCATCGGGTTGAACCAGCGCGTGTATCCGTCCGCGTTCAGCAGCCTGGCCTCATTCTGCGCCGGATCGGGATTGGCGAAAGTGGCGGTCGGGTCGTACCTGCTGGCATACCGACCGTCCGCGAGGAATCCGCCCCGGACATCGAATCCCCGGAATACATTCAGGGTAGGGAAGGGATGTCGCAGGGTTACATCGACCTCGAAGTAACCCGCGCCGGGATCGCTCGCAGGTTCATCCACGAATATCCCGAGATTGCTCGGAGGATAAGGCGGCTGCATGAACTCCACTACATTCGCGTGCCACTCGGCCCCACGCAGCGGCACCACCTCGGCCTCGCATGTCTCGGGGTCGATCTGCACGTCATACAGGCCCCATACGTGATGCCTGTTCGTCCTCTGCGTAGTCGCCTGGGTTGCCTGTGTGTTTCCGTCGGAGCCCTGGCTTACGATCGGGTTGCTGCCGTTCGCCGCGCCGGGAACCATCGGTCCCGAACTGGTACCCTTCTGGCAGCCTGCACATACGGCCAGGGCGAGAATAAGCCCGAACGCCGCAACCACCGAATAACGGTATAAGGACATCGTCAGGACCTCCTTGAAAAGGGACAGTGATAAAATGGAACGAGTTCAGGTGTTGTTAAGATAGCACAAAACGACGTAGAATGAAAGCACCTCATGAACAATCGTTCATTTTCTGTCGCCATATTCGATTTCATGGCCGCTATGTCGTTTAGATGCTGCCGGCTCTCTAATCAATAGCATTCCATCTCCATACCTGAAAGCCTACCAGTTGCCCTCAGGATCGAGGTTCAGCAAGCAGGCATCCCAGAGGCCGTTCGAGATGTGTTTTTCCTCTCCTGCGCCCGGCTCGAAGTCGACAGCGCCCTCGAAGTGGCCCGCTACGTACACATCCCCCCCTGAGCCGATTCCCAGGCTCGTGGCTTCATCGTCGACATACTGTGATACGGGGGATTCTCCTCCCCAGCTCCTGCCCCATGCGTAGTCCCCGAGCGGATCGACCTTCACCACAAAAGCGTCCACGAAGCCGTTCGATATCCGCTCATCCACACCGGTACCCGGATTCAGGTCAATGCTGTGCATGAAAAGTCCGGTCAGGAACACCGAGCCCGATTCGTCGGCCTTGATCTCGGTCGGTGCTGAATCGGACGAGCACTGCCATGTCCACACCTGCTCGAACCGCCCGCCCGTGTCGAACAGGCTTACGTAGCAGTCCGCTGAGCCGTTGGTGCTGCGCTCCACGATTTCGGGCCCGGGATCGAAATCCACCGTCGCCTTGTAAGCCCCTGCGACCAGCACTCCTTCGTCGGGACCTACGTCAACCGATGACGCCGATGCATAAAGCAGCCCGCCCCAGGTTCGGACCCACCGGAATCCGCCCTGAGAGCCGAACTTCACAAGGAACGCATCCTCATCTCCCAGTGGCGTTCTTTCCTCCACACCAGGGCCGGGATCGAAGTCGGTCGTTGTGTGGAAGTTCCCGATCGCGTATACCCCGCCCGACTCATCGACAGCCACTCCCCATCCCTCATCGTCGAGTCCGCCGGATACTCCGCCCTCTCCTCCCCAGGTGTTGACCCACTCGAGCTGCCCGTAGTTGTCCAGCCTGACCAGGTAGGCGTCTTCCTCGCCGTTGGATTGCCTCTGCTCCGTTCCCGATCCGGGATCGAAATCCACCATGCCCGAGAAGTAACCCGTTATATACAGCGCTCCCATGCCGCCCGACGCTACGTCGTTGGCCCCATCCACAAGATAATCCCTTCCCCATGTGCCGACCCACTGAAATCCGCCTTCCGAGTCAAACCTGCTCACGAAAACATCGGGTTGAAATCCGAGTGCCTCCCGCTCTTCGGTTCCCGGTCCGGGATCGAAATCGACCGGTCCCCAGAAAACGCCGGCGACGCTGGGATTCCCGGACTCGTCCAGCGACACAGCATTTGCACAAGCCCTTCCCCACGTTCTTGCCCATATAAGCTCAGCTTCTGCTGAAAATTTGCAGAGAAAAGCGCCCTTGTCGCCCTCGGCAGTGTGGATATCCTCTCCGGGACCCGGATCGAAGTCGACCGTTCCCCCGAACTGCCCGACCGCGTATATGTTGCCAGACTCGTCGAGCGCGATATCCCAGCACGCATCGCGATCGCCTGCACCCCATGTCAGCGCCCATCCGTTCTTCGGACCGACCTTCACCGTGCCGATCTGCCATGCATCGATCTCGCCGAGGTTCTTGTCCTCGTACCTGTCCTGCACCCGCGCCAGAATCGGGTACTCGCCCTCTGGTGTCCCGAACTCGTTGCTGATCTCGCCCCTGTAGACGCGGCCCTCGTCTCCAATCTCACCGGTATGGATCGGTGATACCGTTCCCTTGAAGAGATCCGGTGCTTCCACGCTGACATTCCTGATCGTGTAGCCCGGCTGATGATCGTAGACCGCCATTTCAATCGCCGTGCGGCTTCCCGGATCGGTGCCCAGTCCCGCGCCGACCTGGAGATCGATCCTGTAGGCCTCGAGGCAGTTGGCGTCATCGGGGAAGTCGGTGATGGGGTCGGTTACAGGCCCCATCGGATTCGCCCAGCATGCGTCCACCGCGTAACCGAAACTCAGGGGCCCGTCCGGTACACTCAGAATCAACCGCTGCGTATTGACCTCGCCGGGCAGGAACACGCACCTTGGTCGATCCATGCAGTAGGCCACATACGGATTCAGCGTGGCTGTTGGATTTCCTCCGGGCGAGAACCGCCCGGGCGTGTACTTGAGTATCGGCGGTACCGGCAATGATGGATCGAACTCGGTTGGATTGAAAAGCTGCGTGTAGCCCGCTGCATTGACAAGCCTTGGAATTTCCTCTCCCCAGGCTACGTCCCTGCCCGCCTCGGGGAAATTACAGGTTGCTTCGGAGATGAAGATCCCGCGAACATCGAAGCCGGTCAGCTTCAGATTTCCGGGGATCGGGTGCGTGAGGCTGACATCCAGCCTGATCTCATTGGGACTCGGCGCGATCACACTCCCGATTGTAAGGCAGTTCTTGCAGGGAGAAACCTCGAGGAGCGTGACGACATTCAAGTGCATTTCCGCTTCCCGGATCGGAACTACGTCACAGGTCAGGTGATCGGACCCGATATCGATGCGCCAGAATCCCCAGAATAATCGGTTTGGTCCCTCAGATCGCTGGGCATCGGCATCAACGGCCCCGATGGGATTCTCGATCGGAGGCTGAACAGGGGAGTCGCCCGGCATGCCGGAGCATCCCGGCAGAATACCAAGCACAGCGACAATCGCGAGATAAGCCCACCTCATCGGTGTCCGATCGCCTCCGGGTCGATAACGGTCCTTGAATTATATCACTTTATTACTGTGGGGAGTCAAGAAAAACCCGCATCAAAGATACGGGCCTACCGGGGATTTTCCGCATATGTTTTCGCCCGCCCCCTTTTTCTCTAATGGATTCGGTGGCCCCGGATCTATGATCCGGGATGAAAAACAACCCGCCTCAGAGATGCGGGTTGATTGACTTGTCCGGTGTTATATTCGAGCTACTACCAATCGGTAAACCCGAATGCGCCATGAACATACCGTGGTCCGGGAGTATCGATAAGGCTTGACCAGACCATCCAGTAGTTGTTGTTGTCGTAAACAACCAGCGATGTGTTCACTCCGAAATCATGATTCGCGACTTCCCCGTAATCCCATGAGCCGTGAACGGTTTCCGATATCGGCGTGGGCTCTCCTAACGCCACTTGGGTGGGCGAGTCGATTCGAACCTGGCGCGCGAAGGGATACCAATAGTCTTCCGGAGCTCCGTTCCCCGCAAAGAACGAAACGCTTGCCCTGTACGGCCATCCGTTGGTGTCGTGAATGGCTATTGAAGGATAGGACAAGTACGCGTAATCTCCGAAACCCTCTTCAAGATGATAGAAATCGCCCGACCTTGAGTGAACCATCGTGACATAAGGATACGCCCACCCCAAATCATGAGCCTGCATGAAGACAAGCGCGGCGAGATCAGTACCGCGCGGTCCTATGTCCACACTGACAATGCCAGCGTGATGGTCGGACCATTCGGGATCTTCAATCGGGAAGTTGTATGCATGATTCGGATCTTCGCCCTGAGCGGCGGGCCAGTAGTTAATAAAAACATCGGCCATGTCGTCCTGCCTCCCCGTGTAGGCAATGGCGACCATCGACTGGGTCGGATACCCGAACAATGTAACACGTCCAATGTCGATTCGAGGCCAGAATCCATTATGGTCTGTTTTCTGACATAGCCCCCCGTGTCCGCCTGTCCTCAGATACCCGGTTTCGGGATTCCTGACCAGATCCTGATAGTACGTGCGAAACAAGTTGCCTTCGATTACCTCGCGCGTATAGACAACGGTCACGTTCCCGGAATATGGATCGTGCGCAATGTCCGGCCATCTTTCGTTGATTTCCTCCAGGTAGAACCTGATGAAATACGGCGGCTCAACGGGCTGGGCAGGACCTCCTGAAGGGAAATCATCGGGATCGAACTTCAATACCTCTACAAGAATGTCGAAATCATCCGTTTCATCCCGCCTCCACTGGAACACGATACAGAGCTCAACGAAGTCGAATCTTTCCAGGTAACAAGCGGACACCCTTGGATAGCGGCATTCCCCCGGGAATCCGCATACATTTTCCGGGCTGAAATCCTCCGGACCCGACGGCCATTCCGGAACAAAACGGTAGACCCCGACGTAGCGCGGCGGGTTGAGACTTTGTCTGAGAAGAGTTGTAGCCGCCGACCAGTGCGTTTCCTCGGCGTCCATCCATGCCGTGCCGCCGGTTGGTCCGTCTGACGCAACGACAATCGCCGATACATCTCCGTCGGTGCACGGATCGACCTCCCCGAAGATCATCCAGGG
>CAYLVL010000164.1:0-6230 GCA_964387135.1 uncultured Planctomycetota bacterium | reverse complement strand
CCATCGAGGATCCCATCGAATACAAGCACGTCAGCAAGGTAGCCATGATCTCCCAGCGCGAGATCGGCACCGATACTGTAAGTTTCTCCCGGGCCCTGCGAAGCGCCCTCCGCCAGGACCCGGATGTCATCCTCCTCGGCGAGATGCGCGACCTCGAAACCATGGCCACCGCGCTGACCGCGGCCGAGACCGGTCACCTCGTATTCGCAACCCTTCACACCAACAGCGCGGTATCAAGCGTGGACCGTATCATCGACGTCTTCCCCGCTCACCAGCAGGGTCAGATTCGACTACAGCTCTCGATGACCCTCCAGGCCATCCTCTCCCAGACACTTCTTCCGCGGACCCGCGAGACCGGCGGCGGACGTGTCGTCGCGGTTGAGACGCTCGTGGCCACTCACGGTATCCGCAACATGATCCGAGAGGCCAAGACCCACCAGATCCCGACCGCCCTTGAATCCGGCTCCAAGTGGGGAATGAAGACGCTTGACATGGACCTCAAGCGCCTTGTCCAGGAAGGAAAGATAACCATCGAGACGGCAATCGGGGTTTGCCACCATCCGGACGAATTCCGCGCGAGCCTCGGCGTGAGAGTATAGAAAAATCACCGATCCACTCTGGTGTCTGTTTCATGCAAGCTTTCCGGCATGCATTTTTCATTCTCATGGAGCTTCTCGCTTCACATAAATGACTCACTCCCTTCACTAATCCGCCACATACTGTTATACTGCCGCGGGCCGCTCCTGCCGGTCTATCCCACGGGCATTGACCGGCGCAATTTCGTTGGAGGCTCGCAATGGTTCGAAACATCTTCAAGATCTTCTCCCGTTCCCCTTTCGGACCTCTCACCCAGCACCTGAAGAAATGCGGTGAAACGGCGGGCAAGGTACGGGTGCTTATCGGTTACCTGAAGGCCGGGGATTCGGCGGCTGCGAAGTCCACGGCGAAGGAAATCATGGCGCTGGAGCACGATGCCGATCTGATCAAGCACGAGATCAGGGACCATCTTCCGAAGACGCTTTTCCTGCCCGTGGATCGTCGCGACCTTTTGCGCATCCTGTCGGCTCAAGACGACATCGCCGACCGTGTCGAGGATCTGGCGGTAGTGGCAACCCTGAAGCCCGGTTTTCCTGTGCCCGAGGAGCTTGTTGAAGAATTGGACAGGGTGGTCGGCCATGTAATGGATTGCGTCGACAAGGCGCTGGAGATCGGCAACGCCATGGAGGACCTCCTCGAGTCGGGCTTCGCGGGTCCGGAGGCCGACAGGGTGTCGGAGCTGATCCAGAATCTCGGCGAGAATGAGCATCTCGCCGACAAGCGGCAGTACAAGCTCAGCCAGAAGCTCGTGCAGGTCGCGGATCAGCTGAAGCCGGTCGATCTCATGCTCTGGGCTGAGTTGATCAAGAATCTCGGGCGGATCGCAAATGCGGCGGAAAAGTACTCGAAGCAACTCAGAAACACACTTGCGAAATAGCGCTCCCGGCTCATCCTGAGCCCCGACCGCAGAGGGTATGCGGTGGAATTATCGATTCTGATTATCATCACCGGGGTTTTTGGATTCTACATGGCGTGGAACATCGGCGCCAATGATGTCGCCAACGCCATGGGAACCAGCGTAGGCTCAAGAGCCCTCTCGTACCGTAACGCTATCATCGTCGCAGGTATTTTCGAGTTCGCCGGCGCCCTTCTTGTCGGCAGCCACGTGACCAGCACCATCCAGAGCAAAATCCTCGAGGTCAGCTTCTTCAACGGCAGAGAGATGGACCTCGCTCTCGGCATGATGGCGGCGCTTCTCTCGGCGGGCGCCTGGCTTCAGTTCGCGACATGGCGGGGTTGGCCCGATTCCACGACCCACTCAATACTTGGGAGCCTGTTCGGGCTGGGTGTTGTTACCGGCGGCTTCGGAATCATCAAGTGGAAGATGGTGTCGCATATCATCCTCAGTTGGATAGTCAGCCCGATAGCAGGCGGCATCGTTGCCTGGATCATGTTCCTGATCATTCTCAGGGGCATCATCCGGCAGCGCAATCCAAGGCGAGCTCTCATTCGAGTGGTCCCTCCGCTCCTATTTATTTTCTTTTCCGTCATCACCCTTAATCTCTTTTTCAAAGGCCTGAGTCATCTCAAGCTGGAGCTCACGCCGATGCAAATCATCCTCGTCGCCGTTGCAGTAGGACTGGTCGCTGCGCTGACAGGAGCGATAATCCTGCCTCGGTATGTTCGCACAAGCCTGGGCGGACATTCCCGCCGCCAGGTGGAAAAGGTGTTCTCGGTCCTCCAGATCATGACCGCGTGCTACATGGCGTTCGCGCACGGAGCCAATGATGTTGCGAATGCGATTGGCCCTCTGTCGGCGTGCGCGGCGATCATTCGGGGCGGGATTGGGGCACTGGCCGAAGAGGTGCCGATATGGGTTCTCCTGCTTGGTGGAACGGGCATAGTATCGGGTCTGGCGACATGGGGATGGAGGGTCATGCAGACAGTAGGACACAACATCACCGGAATCGCTCCCACCCGAGGCTTCGCGGCGGAGTTCGGAGCCGCCACCACAGTGCTTGTATGCAGCAAGCTGGGACTTCCCGTGAGCACCACCCACACCCTCGTGGGAGCGGTGGTCGGCATCGGCCTCCTGAGAGGCGTTCAGTCGGTCAATCTCAGGCTCGTCGGCACTGTCTTCGCGAGCTGGCTGATCACCGTGCCATTCACCGCGACACTCTGCGCGATCATCTACTGGATCCTGAAAATGCTTACTGCGGGAGTTCTGTGAGGCAGATCCTGCATCTCATTCATCAGCCAGTTTTGCATCAGGACCTCCCCGGCGATAATTCCGACGCCTTCTTGCAGGAAACCTGACGCAGGTATGCCGTTTCAATCACGCCGCGGAGCGGATACAAATCCGGGCGCAATCACCGATACGCCTGCAATCACCTTGACTTCAAGCCAGATGAACGCTGGAATCTCCGGCATTCAGCGTGTGGAAAGCTGTCTGGACAACACTTCTCTTACGATATTTTCGGATAGCATAAGTGAAGAATCAGGCTCTGGCGACCATGCCTGAGTGTAGATGAGTTTTCGCGCACTATTTCAGTTTCAGTGCCGTCAGCGGTTCTTTCCCTGGAGGGAGAGCATGTTTGACTATCCCTTGCCGATACCTCGAAACACCGAGTACGACTTACTGGGTATCAGACCTGATGCCAGGTCCGAGGACATCCAGGAAGCAAAGACAGAGATTCTGGGAGCGATCAGCGATAAACGTAGAGCCGCAGCCCAGCGGCTCAAGGAGCTCTACGCGAAGGTAGAAGGTCTGGAAGAGGCTTACAGGGATGTTGAGCGACTGACTCGCGGCGGACAGGAGGCAGAATCAACAGATCTGCAAGAAGCGAGGACGAAGCTGGCCAGGTTGGAGCAGAAAGCACTGAAACAGGATCCCGATTACCTGGACAAAAGAAGGATGGATCTGGAGCTACTGGATGATTTGGAGAAGCAGGAGATGCACATCAATGGTCTCGCGATCCTGGGACCTCAGACAAGAGCGGAATACGACCGGAAGAATCCGCCGCTTGATCTGTTGAAGCTTGAGGAATGCGTTGGGGATGAATTTACCGACAACAGCATCATGCTTCCGCTTCTGAGGCAGGAGTTGTCGGAGTTCCTTGCCTCTCGGGGTGAGGAAGTGCTGCACCCGAGCGATCTGACTCGTCGGGATTTCACCGGTGATTTCGCATACAATCCGCTTCTGGATGGAGAAGAGCACTGAAAAACGCACATTCTTCTGAACTGGAGAACACCCCCAAGGGCCCGAGGCCTAAAACGGAGGACGCAGCGGCAGCCGAGGAATCTGCTGAAGAGCAGACGGATCATGATTCCGTCGTTGAAAGCGAACCTGTCGCCTCTGATTACCTTGCGAAGACCCTGGAGGTCGACATCACATTCGATGACGAGGCCGGCAGCGAAGGCGAACAGGCTGAGGAATCCACCGAGCCCGGGGGAACATGCCTCGATGAGATAGCCGAAGACATGCTTGCGGTCCTTCAGCGCTTGAGCACCATTGAGGAGAAACAGGCGGCGGTTATCAGCCGTCTCGATCGGATTGATCAAACCGTTCAGGCTTCCAGTAGAGCCGTGGCGAAGGAGCTGGACGCTGTCAGACGGGACCTGCTGGGAGAGAGCAAATCGCTTGCCGCGCTTTCGGTTTTTAATGCCGTCGTGCCGTGGTTGGACTCGCTGCGCACGATGCGGGATCAGATGCTTGCGAAGAAAGACAAAAAAGTGCGCAGCCGACTGGAGTCGGCCATTGACGCCATCATAGGGATGTTGCAGGGACTGGGATTCGAGGAGTTTCGAGTAAATGAAGGTGAGCCTTTCGATCCCACTCGAATGGAATGCACGGAATACGCAGAAGGAGAACCCGGGGTTGTATTGCACGTGGACCGTCCGGGTTACCGCTGCGACCGCATGGTTGTTCGTCATGCGGGAGTGCGAATAGCGGATCCAGCTCAGGCCATGCAGCAAGACGAGTAAGGAGAAGAGAAAATGACTCAGGGACACGAAGAAACGGATCAGCCGACCGGATCCCCAAATGGAGAAGGAGAGAAGGGAGCCGATGAGAGGCTGCACCGAGTTATCGGAATCGATCTGGGCACGACCTACAGCGCGGTCGCGGTGTACGACAGGTACACCTTGCAGGCTGAGATCATCCTGAACCGCGAGGAAGCCGACGCCGAGAAGGTGCCGTCTATCGTGGGTCTGAACCCGCAAACGAACAGGGTGATTGTGGGAGAAACAGCCAAGAATAATCTGCCCTTCGACCCTCTCAACACGATTATCGAGATCAAGCGGGAAATGGGCGAGGTTTTTACCGAGGAAACCCTGGACAAATACCGCGCACGGGGCATATACCGCGCACGTGAAGTAGTCAAGAACGAGGTGGTTTTCGAAGGCGACCCGGTGCAAGTGAGGCTGGGCGGCGAGTGGTTCATGCCGCAGGAGATCAGCGCTTTCATCCTGATGAAGATGAAACATATAGCCGAGAGAGAGATAGGCGAGGAGATTCGTGACGCCATAATCACCGTCCCTGCCTACTTCACCGAAAGACAGAAGAAGGCAACCAGGGAAGCGGCTCTTCTTGCAGGCCTCTACCCACGCGAGCTCATCGCGGAGCCTACCGCTGCGGCCATCTGTTACGGCCTTGAGCGGTTCGAGCAAGGTCGACGGAACTACATGGTCTACGACCTTGGAGGCGGCACGTTCGATGTCTCGATAATCACCGTCGAGGAGTCGGAGATATCGGTTATCGCGACAACCGGCGACATGCGGCTCGGAGGCGGCGATTTCGATGAGGCAATCACGAAATGGGCTGTTGAGGAACTTCGAGCGAACTATGGTATCGATCTGACCAACAACCCATCGGCCAGGGCGAAAATCAAGCTTCACGCCGAGCAGGCGAAAGAGCTGCTGAGCACCCACCCCAAAACGAACCTGATACTTGGCGATGTATTCGACGTGGGGCAGCAGGGCCCCCCAAGCCTTGAACTGACGCAGGAGAAGTTCATCGAGCTGATTTCGGATTACCTGATTATCACTCTGAACTGCGTTGACAGGGCTTTGGAATTGGCGGAAGAGAAGGGTATCAAGCGGGATGACATCGATGCCGTTCTGCTTGTCGGGGGCTCCACGAGGATTCCGGAGGTCAAGAAGAAGCTGCTGGACCACTTCCAGAAGGACGAGAGCTTCGTGCGGGACGAATTGGATCCGGACACCGTTGTCGCCCGTGGAGCGGCGAGACTCGCATTGCGCTACCAGCCGCATCCGCCCCCGTTCGAGATTGCCAAGGTGGACGACAGCCTGATCAGCCTGGACACGGAAGACGATCTGACAGTGCATTCCATCACCGAACACTCGCTGGGTGTGGCTGTCCAGCATGACCTCTTCAACGTGATCATTCCCAGAAGCCACCATATCCCCGCCTGGGTAAGAAGGGATGGGTACATCAACGCAGGGCCTACCGAATACACATACGTCCGCGTTTACCAGGGAGAAGAGAAGTATTGTTACGAGAACACCCTGATCGGCACCGTTGAGGTCGGACCGATGGACCCGAAACCGGAGGGCCATCATCACTTCTCCATTACATTCAATCTCGACCGCAACGGCCTTCTCTCTGCGATGGTCCATCATATCAACGTGGATAAGACCTACCAGGCTCAGATTCATCTGAGCCTGGTAGGTCT
>CAYLVL010000163.1:0-6252 GCA_964387135.1 uncultured Planctomycetota bacterium | reverse complement strand
GTTCACGGCCCTCCTGAAGGAGTTGAAGCCATGGTCGCTCATCGCCATCAGCACCGTATCGTCGTCGATGCGCTTCATGACCTCGCCGACGGTCCGATCGAATCGCTCGTACGTCCGGTTGATCGTCTCTCCCCATTCCGCGGCACCGATGTCGGTATAGGCGGGATGCGTGGGATCGATGAACCTCCAGAACATGTGCTGGTTGCGGTCGGTGGCCTCGAAGACGGCAATCAGGAAGTCATCCTGCCTTTCCTCGATGAGGCCGAAAACCATCTCCTCGAGCTGGTCGTAGAACGTGTCCGCCTCCTCGATGAATGCGGCCTCATCGATACGCCCCTCGTTCAGGCCCCATGTGTCCTCCATCCAGCCGAGCGTGCAGAAGTTCCCATATTGGGCCGCGAGCTCCCTGGACCATCCTGGGGGCTGGCTGATCGGGTAGAAAGCGTCCGATGGATCGAGAGAAATCGCCGAGAGATAGAGCTTCATCGGTTTCAGGGAATGCAGGAAGAACCGCATAATGCCCTTGGGCCGGACTGTGATGGGGCCGAGGGAAACGTCGAAGTGTATAGGAACCCACCTGCTCCACTCCCTGGGTTTCAGTCTGAGAGTCTGGTCCTGCCATTCGAGGTTTGCCCGACCGTCCTGCACCCGGATTTTGAGCGGCACCGGAGAATCGGCACGTTTCGGGCCTACGATGTTGGTCGAGTAGGATCCGTTGCTGCTGGGTTCGAGTGCCACCTCCACCCCGCCCATTTCGGTCTGAGCCGCACGTCCGCCCTCTTCGTAAAGGACGCTTGTACCCCATGTTCCCCTCAGATCGGGAACGCCGAGGCCTGACAGGAGTCGACCGTTGAATTTCTCGGGAGGGAAGGTGACCGGGACTCGGAGCACGGTGGATCGGAGACCCGCGTCGCTGAGGATTTTCCAGACGCTGGTGCCGGTGCGGTTGCAGATCGGCTCGGGCTTGCCGAGCTTCCTCTGCCTGACGCTGACGGGGGCGATCTGGGGGGTGTAGTTGGCCGGGTTTCGGTGAAGGAAGTCAAAAATCCCGTGCTTGCCGGGATTCATACCTGTCGCGAAGCTCGACCATGCCACCGGGCTCTCAGCGGGGGTGGTGGTGGCCAGAGGTGTGTAACCGCCCTTCTCGGCCAGCGCCCTCATGTTGGGCATGCGGCCTTCCTTGAGGAGTTTCTCGAAGATTCGAGGGTCCATGCCGTCCGCGCCGAGCACCACAACACGTCGGCGCGGGCGCTTCCTGCCGACAATCATGGACTTGATTCGATTGACGAAACCCATCTCTCGCAGCCAGAGTTGTTCACTTGCTCCCGGGGAGCCCCGTCCGGCGAAAGACACCGGGGCGCACAAAAAAGCAGGCCACCTACCCCTCAACTGGTCGACACCAAATCGCCCTTCAGAGCCGGTGACCCGCGCGTAGGCTATTTGCTTTGCAATCCCCTATATACCATTTTTTCACCAGTATTTCAAGATATAATGGAATCCCCGGATTTCCTTAATGCCTATACAGCCTCTCGGTCCAAACCCTCAATCCGGGAACCCCATCCGGCTCTTCCATTGCCTCCTTCACAATTAACGCGAGCGGAATAGCCCTCGATCCTCCCCTCGATCCAACCCCCTCGACCCACAGGCCCGCCGACGATCCTGAGTCGCACATCACGGCTTCCCTTACATTGCACTCGATCAGCACCTCCGCAGCTTCATCGGCGGTCAGCGGAGCACCGCTGGTAACTGCGAAGAACATCTCATCATTCCATGTTATCCCGATCGCGCTCCTTGGTGCGCGGGTGGTGGCAGCGCTGCCGTACGGTGTTTCACCGGAATAGTCTCTCGGCCTTCCTTCATGCACAAACCACGGACCGAGGGTCGCAATCCATCTCATGGTCTCCCAGCCGTCCGGAAGCTCGTAGGTGTAGATCGCCGCCCTTCTGCCGGGCTGAAATCGATCCGTCGCCGATTCCTGCCGACCCCTGAAAACGAGAACGTACCCATCTTCCGGGATCTCGACCGACCCGGAACTGCCTACCGAGCGCACGGTCCCATCCCATGTAGCCCCGGAGTCCGCTCCGATTCCGACAACGATCACATGTTCTCCCGACTCAGGCTCCTCGGGAGCGACGACCACAGCCGTTCCTCCCTGGACACCTACCGTCGTTCCCCAGTTGCGGTCGTATGCGGTCACCGCGTCGCTCCCGGCGGGTGCATTGATTCCCCATAGCCAGACCGGCTCGAAGTACTCGTCGCTGGTTACGAAAGCCTGGGGATGGGCAACCTCTACGTGGAATTCGCCCTCGGGGCTGAGGGTGACTATTGGTCGCGTCGGGTTGCCGAGCTGGGCGAGACGCCCGTTTATGACGGTGAAGCCGAGGGGATATGTCCTGTTGCCGGCGGTGGCGAAATACGGTCCGTTGATGCAGGCGATCGCGCCGGTTCTCCGACCGATTGACTCGGGCGATGAAGTATGGCCCATCAAATCACCGCCGAGTGCCGGCTCTACGGTCAGCCTGCCTTCCCTTACCGCGTCGAGGTCCACAAGGACCATGTGCACGGTCGTGGTTCCCGACGGGGAGGCTGCCTCGAGGCGCCTGTACTCGACATCGGGATGTGGCAGGGCGGAATCAATGGTCCGAGCGGCGTACGCTGGAAGGAAAGCGAGAAAAGCCAGGGAAATCGCGAATGCGGGCTTTATGATTCTATATGCTCGGATAGCGTGCATGCGAAGCGCAAAAATCCCGGTAGCAAAGATAGCCCCTCCTGTCAGGAAAATCCAGATTTCAACGAGTTACACTTTATTTCGGGCCGATTTTTCTCTATAATTAGCGATATCCTCCTATCGCGGGCAGAGTATTCTGGTTTGGCTCGTATCCGATTGGCCTGCATGTCGAGAGAAGGCGAAGCTTATTGTTTCGTTTGCTCCTGTAATAAACAAAACCTGCACATAACTGCCAGAACAAGGAGGCTGATATGGCTAGGAAACCGGGCTTCCACGTCGGATTGGTCCTGATGCTGTTGTTCCTCATCTCGGCCTGTTCCGGCGGAGGCGATCCCATAACCGGATCAACCCCCGGTGGGGACGAGGGGCTCACGGGTCACCGCACCGTGAACGTCTCCAATCCGCGAGTGCTCTGGGGCTACTACAACTGCGTCATTGATCTTGAAAGCGGCACGGTTGAAGCGGTTCCGGCGCGCGGTTTAATGATGCACGTCAACGCTGTCGAATGGATGCAGCCGCCCGCCGGCTCGCTTGAGAACCTTGGAATTCGAATCGTTGACGACAGCAAATACATGTCGGAAGGTCGGATAGACCTCGATGTGTCACTCACCCATCCACTGGCCGGACTGGACCAGTACACGGGCTTCGATGTAATGGGCGTGTTCATCACCGACGGACATCGAAACCTGTTGTCCCAGCCCGGCGTCAGGTACTCTGATGGTGGCGCAGCAGACGCCACGATGTTGAATCTCGACGGCTACACCAGATGGTGGAACCAGGACGAATTCGACGACCCCAGAATCTCGATCTTTTCCCACATCACGGGAAGGCTCGCCGTCAATCCCGAGGGACTTGACGCGACCATCAACCCGTACAAGTACTTCACCGAGGGTCTTGGGGCAACCGATGATGTGACGGAATTCATCGCTGCGAATCCGGACGCCAGGGGCGTTTTCCCTGCGGCTACCACGCTGACAAGGCGCTACGAGCTTGTATGGCCGTTCAGCGGTCCGTTGCCGAGGCTGGCATTCGACTACGCCGTGGTCGCGAGCTGGGAGCCGCCGACCGACACGCCTCCTACCGTCCCGGATGATTTCCCGATCACCGCAAATGCCCTTGAACCGATCGCCCTTAGTGTCACCGACAACTCGGATCTTTACTACGATGACGTGAACGACATCTCGGGCGGCGCTGTGAACCTCGAACTGGAGGTTTACGGATGGCAGGGCCTGGTGGAGGGTCAGACGCTGGAGGAGACGATCGACCGCATCGTGATCGAGTTCCAGACCTCGGACGTATTCCCGACCGGCGCAACCTACTCGGAGGACTCGAGCACCTGGAACGTGTCCGGCGGGGCTGTGCACTCTTCGGTGTGGCAGATCGACATACCGGGCCTGGAGCCGAAGGCAATCGGCGACACCCCGGTCGTCGTCATACTGGAGACCGTCTACGACTATGACAACGGCTTCGGCACCGGGTACCCGCTCGGCGCTCCGCTGAGTTCTTACTTTATGACCTCCATTGAAGTCTTCGGAGCTGCGGGGATTCCGACCTGCGAAGAACCCGTCGCTGAGTTCGAGGAGCGCACCTACGTGGAGGTCGAGGAGTTCACCACGAGTGTCAGCGCTCCGGGCGGCACGGACTACCATATCGACTGGTCCGTTAACCTGCTCGGCAATCCGAAGAACTGGGTCAACACCGATACGGAGGAGATCCTCGTCAACTGGTACAGCGCCACGAATATGGGTTCCGCGCTTGGAGACTACGAGGTATGCGTGAGCGTATACAGTGATGAGGGCTTCAACGAATGCTGCCTGTCGCCGGTAACGGTCAGCGATGTGCCGGAACTGACGCCCGTGACGGGTCAGAACGACATCACCCCGCCGCAGCAGCCGGACCAGGGCTCGCAGCCCTGCGATATAGCGCTATGGAACAGCGGGAGCGGCAGTATTGGTGAGATCGTATACCAGGATGTCGGCATGGGCGAAGTAAGGATCTACCGGTTCAACGACAACTACACCACGATCATCGGCACATCCGCGCTTGACAACTCCGGTGCGCCGCCGCCCCTGGACGATGCGACGCAGTTCAACGACTATCACAAGTTCGATGTGAGGCCCAACGGCCAGCACATGTTCATATCGAGCAGCAGCGCCGTCTGGCCGTCACTGGTCGACCCGGGCGGATACAACATCAATGATCCGTTCCATGCATGGATACTGCCGTACTTCAACCTCTCGGGTCAGATGATCATCATGGGCCTGTACGGCGACATCGGACAGAGCGGGAATCCCGATCCCGACAACGTGCCCTGGAAGCACGTGGTCGACTGGACCGAAGGTCCCGTCAACTACCAGACGCGCATGTACGGTCTTCAGACGATCAGCGAGCTGTGGGTCGGCTACTCCGGTCAGCAGCACCCGGGGTCCATCTATGCCATCTACTCGAAGGCTCCGTATGCCAGCCTGAACAACGATTTTGATGCGATCGGACTTGGTGGGCTGAGCACTCAGAATCCCAGCGGAGGGGATGTCGATGATACCGCGCCGAACCTGATGGCGCTCGCGGTGGATGACGACTGCTGGGTGCAGGCCGACTGGTCGTCGGATCCCGGTGAGCTGCTCAGCGACATCGTCGTCTGGTACATGCTGTCCAGTGAGTCCACGGCGGCTGACAGGAAGGTGCATTTCATCCTGCTGCCCGAGGACATCGACAACGGATTTGATATCTTCTACTACGACGACTTCATCGGCAACGGCTCCGGTTGGGGCGTGGACTTCGGCGGCGACGTGCCTGTCGACATCGAGGTCATTTACTCGTCCGATCCGGACAACGGCTTCGACAACAAGTACGACTGGCTTTGCGTGCTGCTCGAAACCGGCACCGGCTGGACCGTCAACGCCTATCGGTACGATCCGATGTTCGGATCGGTGGCGCTGATCGATTCCTACAACGATCCGGCGATCGTGGGCACGCCGACCGCGCTTGATGTCGACCAGGACGACCTGGAGATCCACGTGCTCTATGACGACGCGGGAACTTACAAGGTTACCGTGCTTGAGTTCACCCCGTAGCAAGGAGGCATAACGAGATGAGAAACGTGATAACCACTATCGCTATATGGGCCATCATCCTCGGCCTCTTCATGACCGGGGTGAAGGTCCTGGCAAACAATCCTCAGGGTATGAACGTCCAGTCGATTGAGTGGACCAATACCCACTTCAATGTGGAGCAGGTCGAAGTCGACCGCGCCGACTCGATGGCGAGCTCGATTCTCCCGTCCAACGAGGGGCGCGTTACGCACTGACGCTGCTGCGTAAGAGGAACTCAGGGGTTGGGGATTCGCTCCCCGGATCCCCGCCCATTACCGGAGGGACCTGATGTGGGGGAAACAAGCCGTCGGGTAGATCCCGGCGGTTTTTCGCATGCCTTCGACCTCATCACTTCAGGGCATAAACGAACCGCCGGGTTGCCCCGGCGGTTTGTTGCGGGGTCCTCGGGACTCGTCCCTTCGGACCGCCGCT
>CAYLVL010000162.1:1255-6320 GCA_964387135.1 uncultured Planctomycetota bacterium | reverse complement strand
AGGCACGACCCTCAGGGAGTGCGCATCCCGAGGCACGACCGTCAGGGAGTGCGCAGAACCTTGATCAAGAACCTGATCCATGTTTGACAGACTCACAGAAACACTCCAGAAAGCCTTCAAGCGACTTCGCGGTCACGGAATCCTGACCGAACAGGCGGTCGACGAGGGCCTTCGCGAAATCCGTCGCGCGCTCCTCGACGCCGATGTCAACTTCAAGGTCGCCAAGACGTTCACCGTGCGAATACGCGAGCGCGCTGTCGGCGAAGATGTGCTCAAATCCCTCACTCCCGGACAGCAGTTGGTAAAGATCGTTCGCGATGAGCTTGTCGTGCTCCTGGGCAAGACACCGGTCGAGCCGGACATCCAGAAGGGCAGGATCAACAATGTGCTCCTTGTCGGGCTCCAGGGCTCAGGCAAGACCACAGTGGCCGCCAAGCTCGGGCTGAAGTACAAGAAGGCCGGATTTGTGCCGTTACTGGCGGCGCTTGATGTCTATCGCCCCGCCGCGATCAAGCAACTCAAGGTTGTGGGCGAGCAGGCAGGGATCGACGTTTTCACAATCGAGGACGGCGCAAAGCCTCTGGATATCCTCAAAAAAGCGAACCGCCATGCGAAGGACAAGGGCTACACGCTGGTCATCTACGATACCGCCGGGCGCACGACGGTCGATGACGAGATGATGCAGGAGGCGGTCGGGCTCAAGAATGCGATCGAGTTCAATGAGGTCCTTCTCGTTGTTGACGCGATGACCGGGCAGGACGCGGTGACAACTGCCGAGAAGTTCAACGAGGCGGTCGGAATCACCGGTTGCATTTTGACCAAGCTTGACGGGGACGCGAGAGGCGGCGCGGCGCTGTCGGTGCGGCAGGTGACGGGCGTCCCCATTGTGTTCGCATCGGTCGGCGAGCGTCTCAACGCGCTTGAGGCGTTCCATCCCGATCGAATGGCGGGACGGATACTCGGGATGGGCGACGTTCTGACGCTGATTGAGAAAGCCGAGGATGAGTTCGACGAGCGCGAGGCGATGCGCCTGAGGGAGAAGATCGCCGGCGACAGCTTCAACTTCGAGGATTTCCTCGCCCAGCTCAAGCAGGTTCAGAAGATGGGGCCGCTGGACCAGATTATGAAGATGATTCCAGGCATGGGTGGAATTGCGAAACAGATGGAGATGGTGGACCCGAAGGAGATGGCAAGGATCGAGGCGATGATCCTGTCCATGACTCCGGAGGAGAGGCGTAAACCCGGCATCATCAACAACTCGCGGCGAAGGCGGATAGCAAGAGGATCGGGGATGAAGCACCAGGATGTCGGCAGGCTGCTCAACCAGTTCCGGGAAGCGAAGAAGATGATGAGGCAGCTCGCGAAGATGGGTGGGATGATGCCGAAGGGTGCGCTGGGGAAGATGCTGAGGAAATGACGGACCTCGCGCCTGCCGATATTAAGTGTGAATAAGAGCTACCGGCGTGTCCGCTGATGCGATTCCGCCGGAATGCCTGTATAATTGCGGCCAGGGAATCAAGAGAAGAAAATGACCGAAGGAAACAAAAAGAAGGGCACTGAGAAGCTGATCGAAGAGATGCCGCTGCTTTCGGGAGACCAGTCCGAGGTCGTGACCCGTGTATACGAGGTATTCAAGGGGCTGAACAAGGACGAGCAGGACGAAGTGCTCCGCAGGATATTCGCCGAGGACGGTCCCGGACGCCTCATGACGGTCGCGGAAGACATGAGTACGCCGGGAGCGCTTGACCTGATTCTCGACAGGATCAGCTACTATCATTTCCTGCCATCGGTCGTCGAGAAGGAGAAGCAATAGCCGAAGAGAACGGGTAGGCGGAACCATGGCCTCGCGGAAGCAGGCGCGGTTTTCCTCACGATTTGTCGCAGTAAAGCAGGTGCGCGCAAATGGACCTCAACGAAATGACAGACGGCGAGAAGCTCGAGAAGATCCGGGAGCTTTACCAGAGCCTGTCGAATGAGGGAAAGGACCGGATCGCCGCGCGCCTTCTTGAAGACGAGGACCTGATGGGACGCTTATTGGGAATGCTCCTCGAAAGGAATGAGGACATTGACGCCGATGTGGACAGCGCCGGCGGCTTCATTGATTTCCTGAGGCGCGTGCGCGAGGAGTAGACGGGCGGAGATTCAGCAGGTCATTTTCGGGACAGGCGACATCATCCTGACATGTTCTTCCCCCAAGCGATCAAATGGCTGTCGAGACTTCCGGCACCCTATGCGCTCGGCCTGTTGTGGTGGGGCGAAGCGACCGTGCTTCTCTGTATCCTGACCGGAGGGCATCTGCTCTCAATATTGCTCTTCGAGGCCATGAAGCGTCACTATGTGGACCTCCTCTTCCCCGTCGCGCTCCTTGTCTATCTCGTCGTTTTCTACCTGCTCCATCTCGCATTCAGTTGGAACTCGCTGCTGATGGAGGGGCTTGTGAACATCCACCGTCAGGGCGGCCCGGACAGGGTGGAGGGCCTCAGACGCATGGAGAGAGCGCGAAGGCTTGCGGAGGGCGAAGACCCGGAGAGTGAGGAGAGATTCGATCCGTTCGGTCGTCCCGATCGAATCCGGGCCAGCGCAGAGGCCTTCAAAATAAGGTATTTCGTGGTTTTGCCGACCGCGCTTGTCTTGTATTTGATGAGCTTCGCAAGTACAATCTACAGGATTTTTGCGTACCAGGTTCAAGCCTGGAACAGGGGTGTGTTGTTTTTCTGCGCGCTGGCAGCCGTGGGAATCGGTTGTTTGTGTTTCTGGTTGCTCATGCCCCATCTTCCAGGGTACGTTTCTGTGCGCGAGCTTATTCATCCAAAGAGGAGCCGAGGAGACTGACGTATGGATTTCTCCCTCACACCGGAACAGATTCAGATTCGAGATACCGCGAGAAAGATTGCCGAAGAGGTGATCATGCCGAACGTGGAGCGCTACGATCTCAAGC
The DNA here is from genome assembly GCA_964387135.1 of uncultured Planctomycetota bacterium. GTDB lineage: Bacteria > JAJVIF01 > JAJVIF01 > JAPKYR01 > JAPKYR01 > CAYLVL01. Next base: position 3,382 of record CAYLVL010000162.1, on the reverse strand, counting down.
GCGACGTCCCGTGGGAGGCCATCAAGGCCCTCGGGGAGATCGGGATGATGGCCCCGATAGTGCCCGAGGAATACGGCGGTCCCGGGCTGGGATACCTGGAGTACGCGCTGATAGGAGAGCAGATCGGACGGGCATGCTCAGGTGTAGGCACGGTTCTCGGAGCGCATTGCTCGCTTGCGGTGGCGCCCATTCTCAATTTCGGCACGGAGGAGCAGAAGAAGCATTACCTTCCGAAGATGGCGACCGGCGAGTGGATTGGAGGGTTCGGGCTTACAGAGCCCGATGCGGGATCCGACGCCAGCAACATTAGGGTTCGCGCCGAGGACAAGGGCGATCATTGGCTGATAAATGGGGAGAAACAGTGGACGACCAACGGGGATATCGCCAAGGTGATTATTCTATACGCGACTGTAGACCCGGACAGAGGTCTCCAGGGGATCACGCCGTTCATTATCGACACGGAGTGGGAAGGATACTCGTCGGGCGCGATTGAGCGGACGATGGGAATCCACGCATCACACCAGGTTATTACCCGTTACGAGAACATCAAGGTTCCGAAGGACCACGTGCTCGGCGGCGACAGGCATATCGGAAGGGGCTTCCAGGTTGCCATGGCGATACTGGACGGGGCGCGCATAGGAGTCGCGGCCAGCGCGGTGGGGATCATGACCCGGGCCATCGAGGAGAGCGTCAAGTACACGCAGCAGCGAGTGCAGTTCGGCAAGCCGGTCGCGAAGTTCCAGGCGATGCAATTCAAGATGGCCGACATGGCGATAAAAGCCAACGCGGCGCGATGGATGGCCTACCACGCCGCGTGGCTCAAGGACCAGGGATTGAAAGTAACAAGGGAAGCTGCTATGGCCAAGTGCTTCGCCAGCGACATGGCGATGGAAGTCACGATCGAGGCAATCCAGTGTCACGGCGGTTACGGGTATTCAATGGAATACCCGCTCGAGAAGCTTCTCAGGGACGCCAAGATCCACCAGATCTACGAGGGCACGAACGAGATCATGCGGATGGTTGTCGCGCGCGAGCTTTTCAAGAGGGGTTTGTGGATGCCGTTCGAGGAGATCGAGCAGGCAGTAGGCACAGCGTCATGACGACAGACATGCCGGCGGTAAAGCACGCTGATCTGATGGATTACCTCGCCGAAAGGCGGGACGCCGTAACCGGCTATATCAGGCAGTTCGGGCTGGACCACCTGGTCGCGGAGCCCCATCTCAGGGATCATCTGCTTTCGTATCCCCTGAGAGGCGGAAAGAGCCTGCGACCGGCGCTTGTAGCTCTCGCGGCGGGAGCGGCATCGGGTGAGGATCAGACGAAGCGGACGCTGCCCTTGCAGGCCGCGGTCGAGCTTTACCACAACTGGACACTGATACACGACGACATAATCGACGAGGACGATTTCCGCCGGGGCAAGCCCAGCCTGCACAGGGAGATCGAGGTTCTCGTACGGAACGCCGATGATGAAGGAGCGGGGAAATACGGGCGGGACATCGCGCTTCTGATCGGCGACCTGATGCACGGATGCGTCAACCTCCTTATGCTGAGGCTGGTGGAGGAAGGCGTGTCGGCGGAAGTGGTGCTAAGCATCCTGAGGCTTATGCATGCCGAGCTGACACCCGCACTGGTGGACGGCGAGGCGAGAGACGTCCGGTTCTGTCGGGAGAAGGTGGGAGACGTAACCGAGGACCAGGTCCTTGAGATGCTCGAAGGCAAGACCGCGGCGTTGTTCGACTACTGCGGGACCGCGGGCGCCATGGCGGGTCTGAATTCGGGGGACACTTCAGACCCGAGGATAAGATCGCTGGCGGGCTTCAGCAGAGCCGCGGGTCTTGCGTTCCAGATCCAGGACGACATCCTGGGGCTTATCGGGGACGAGGAGAAGCTCGGCAAGCCCCGTGGAAGCGATCTGCGAGAAGGCAAGCACACGCTGTTGCTGCTTCATGCATTCAAGGAAGGCGACAGCGAGCAAATAGAGACGCTGAAACCGCTTATCGGCAAGGCGGACATCACGCCCGAGGAGGTCGATCGGGCGGAAAACATACTGAGAGAAATCGGCACGATCGATCATGTCAGGAAGATCTCGACGGAGTACATCGAATCCGCGATGCCCTTCCTGGATGA
>CAYLVL010000162.1:0-1245 GCA_964387135.1 uncultured Planctomycetota bacterium | reverse complement strand
TGCGGCTCTGGCCCGTTTCATGATCGAGAGGGAATTCTGAGGAGGGAAGATGCCGGCAGAAATCGACAGCAGCGCTCCGATGGAGCCGAACGCAAGGCGCAAGGGATTCATCGTCGTGGTTTCCGGCGCGTCCGGGGCCGGCAAGGGCACCGTTATAGAAGGCCTGAAGGAGATTCGGGACGATTTCGTGCTGTCCATTTCAACCACCACCCGTCCGCCCCGCAAGGACGGGACGGTTGGCGAGCATTATCAGCACGTATCGGAAGAGGAGTTCATGCAGCTCGTATCGGAGCGCGCATTTCTCGAATGGGCGGAAGTTCACGGTCATTATTACGGGACCAACAAGGCATGGGTCGAGCAGAAACTGGGCGAGGGTTCCGTGGTCATGCTGGAGATCGATGTACAGGGCGCTCTCCAGGTGATGCAGCGCAAGATCGACCAGACCTCCATTTTCGTGACCCCGTCCGACAGGAAAGTCGCCCATGAGAGATTGAGGTCAAGAGGAACCGACTCGGAAGAGGAGATAAAGAGACGGATACGTAACTCCGAGTGGGAATACGAGCAGATGAACCATTTCGACTACATTCTGGTCAATGATTCAGGGCAACTGGACAAAGCGGTCCAGACCCTGTCAGCAATACTTACCGCGGAGCAGGCGCGGATGCACCGCACGCCCGTCCGTCCGTGAATAAACGATTCGCAGACCCTGGAACGATCTGCGGAGGTGGCCTGAAAAAGATGCGAAAGCCGACAATAGACGAACTGCTCGAACAGGTGGACAGCATATACGAGCTGACCATGCTGGCCGCGAAGGAAGCGACCCGGATCCGCCTGAAGGATCGGGATACGAGAGAGCCTCTTCAGATCGCGCTTGACCGGATCGCCCAGGGGAAAGTGAAAGGCTCTTTCCTGACCCCCGACGAGATGGACGAATACGAGATGAAGGAGCGGGAGCGACGGGAGGCCGCAGCAGCGATGCGGGACAAGCTGGTTGTCCCGCCGCCGCCACCGCCCGAGGAGGATTAGCGGGAAGCCTTGTACTCCTGAGGGAACTACATCCCATGCCGAGCGTAATATTCGGAATCTCAGGCAGCATAGCCGCTTACAAGGCTCTCGAGGTCATGCGCCTGCTGATCGCTGATGGCGTCGAGATCTTCCCCGTGCTCTCCCACGGCGGTCGCAGATTCGTGACCCGCGCATCGGTCGAGGCAATAGCGGGCAACCCGGTGGTGGACGAGATATTCC
>CAYLVL010000161.1:2465-6362 GCA_964387135.1 uncultured Planctomycetota bacterium | reverse complement strand
AAATCGGTCAGTCTCGGTATCTCGCCGGTTGATGTTACGCCGGGGACGATTTCCTGGGGCTTTTCGCTCAGGGAGAGCTTCGCGCCTTTCCACTCCTTTTTGCCCCCTTCCACGCCCATCCCGACCTCCCTGGCTTTGCCGGTAGAGTGGGAGAAGCGGTCGATGAAGACGTCGGGATGCGCGTAGATTGTCGGGGATTTCGGCAGTATTTCGAGAACCGAAGGCAGTCCGCCCACATGATCGTAATGACCGTGGCTGAGGACGATTTTCTCGACAGCGGTCAGGTCCAGGCCGAGAGCCTCGGCGTTTGAGATGATGATATCGGACTGACCGGTATCGTAGAGAATGGAATGCCCGTCGGCATCGATGAACATGGACAGCCCATGCTCAGCTCTAAGGCCTTTCTGTTTAGCTATGTTGTCAACGAGGATGGTGATGAAACCACGCACGGTATTCTCCCGTCATCAGTTTGTTGCGCCATGTACCCGTTGACGGCATGGAATGCCGCGGGGGCAGACCGGGCCGTCGGGGTGCTTTCTACATAATAAGCACAGGATCGAATGCGAAGCAAACTCGCATTGACACTTCGTATCCATGCCGTTAGCATTCACACTGTCGGGGAACCCAAGATGCACCTGCCCTCTCCGGATATTCTGCCTGCCGATTCGGCGTCTCCGAGGGCGTCTTTGAGGGATTTGATGCGGCTCTCGGAGTATACGAGAGAGACGATCAGGCAGGTGATGCTAGGGCTGTGGTGGTCGAGCCTGATTTTCTCATCGATGCTGCTCGGATTCGCATTGTCCGTGTCTCCGGAGATGATCGATGGGGGCATTCTCGGATGGGTGCCGCAATGCTCGGCGGCTGCGGCAGGCGGTCGGTGCGCGCTCTGCGGATGCACTCATGCGCTTGCGATGATCGGGCATGGCCGGATTATCGAGAGCCTTGACTATAACCTGATCGGTCTCTCCCTGTTCGCGCTCTCGGCGGGCAATCTGCTTGTCGGGATTGCGATCGGGATTCGATATCTCGTGTTAAAAGCTCGCATAAGGAGGAAACGATAGTGGGCATTCTGTCAATCGTCTGGGGGATACTGGCGATCCTTGGTGTTATCGTCGCGTTCTTCCCATGTCTTGGCGCATTGAACTGGTTTGTTATCCCGTTTGCCGTCCTTGGATTGATTTTCGCAGGAGTGGCGGTAGGCAACGAGCAGATCAGGGGTCAGGGCGTAACGGGGCTCATCCTGAACGGCCTGGCTGTCGTCCTGGGGATTATCCGCCTGATTATGGGTGGCGGGATAGTCTAGATCAGCGTCGGAAGAACTCCTCGATTCTGTCGAAGGCGATGTTGATTGTCTCCGGGGGGCAGCAGAATGTCATGCGCACGTGGCCCTCTCCGGTGGGACCAAAAGCCACGCCCGGCGTGGTGGAGACGCGTCCCTCCAGGAGAAGCTTCCTGCCGAAAGAGAGGGAATCGATCTCACCGTTGATTCTGTCGGCGTTTACCCATTCGATCCTTGGGAACATGCAGTAGGAGCCCTGCGGCTTCTGATAGGAGAAGACATGCGGCACGCGATCCAGCCTTTCGCACAACAGGTCGCGGTTGGCTAGGTAGTGCTCGCGGAATTCATCCACGCAGTCCTGGGAGCTTTCGAGAGCGGCAAGGGCGGCGTACTGTGACACCACAGGCGCACAGATGGCGAGAGGTATGTGAGCTTTCTGGAGGTGGGGGATGAGTTCTTTGCCGGCGACCATGTAGCCGATGCGCCATCCGGTCATGGCGTAGGTCTTCGTGAAGGTGAAGCAGCTTATGGAGATGTCCTTGATGCCGGGGATTGAGGCTATGGAGAAGTGCTCGTGGTCGTCGAAGACGAAGTACTCGTAGCTCTCGTCGGTGATGATGGCGATATCGTGCTCGCGGCAGATTTCAGCCACTTCTCTGAGGGTCTTCTCGTCGAAAACGGCACCTGTGGGATTGACCGGGGAGCAGAAGAGAAAGGCTTTGGTTCTCGGAGTGATCGATTTCCTGAAGGAATCGAGATCGAGACGCCAGCAATCGTCCTCGATGGTGTTGATGAAGACCGGCACTCCGTTTGCGAGCATGATCTGGCGGATGTGGGTCGAGTAGTTGGGGGTCGGAGTGAGGACCTCGTCGCCGGGATCGACAAGGGCCATGACTGCGGCGGTGAGGCCCTCGATGGCGCCGACGGTGACGATGATCTCGGAAATGTCGGCGTCGATTTTGTTGTCGCGCTTGAGCTTGCGGACAATCGCCTCTCTCAGAGCCGGGAGTCCCTGGCTGGTCGAATATCCGCCGGTGAGACCGTCTCGGATGGCCTTGCAGGCGGCTTCGCCGATGTGGTCGGGCGTGCCGGTGGTGGGTTTGGCCCATGACAGCATGGCGGGATCGTCAACGGAGGCGGCGAGCTTGGTCATGCCGTGGATTACTGATGGTCCTATTCTGCTGACTCTTTCTGAGATCATGGTTCCGGTTGATTTCCTTTTTCAATTACGCTGGGGCCACCTTTTCGCCCGGAAAGAAAGGGAGGCGTCCCCATTTTTCCTGAGGCCTAGCGCGGGACATAGTAGGTTTTTCCCGCCTGCTCAGTCGTTACGGCCTCGCCTCTACGCAACAACTCCTCAATGTATTTCACGGCCTCATTGGCATGAATTCCGAGTCCCGAGGCGATGCCTTCGAGCGTGCATGGTCGGTGCCTGAGGAGCTCCAGGACGTCATCTCGCCTGGCCTTGAATTCGGGTTTATCGTGGGTGCCCTCGTAGTCCGCGATAACCTCGGCGTTCGGACCGAACCGGGCCGCGTACCTGGCCATCTGGTCCTCGGGAACGGGGAAGGCGAAGGATTCGCAGGGCGGTCGAGAGACTGTGTTCAACTGCACGAGATCGGGCTTGATCCGATCGACGATTTTTATCATATCGGGAACTTCGGCCTCGGTGGCGGTCAGACCGGCGAGAAGGAAGACCTCAAGCCACAGACGTCCGGTGAACCGCTCGCGAAAAGAGACGAGGCCGTCGACGACCGAGTCGAAGACCAGATCGTCGTGGGGACGATTCACGTTCCGGAAGCCCTCATCGGTGCCGGCATCGAGAGAGGGCATGACAATGTCAGCGTTGATGACCGCGTCGCTGACATCGGGGAGGCCCAGAAGCGACCCGTTTGTCAGCAAGACAAGGGGGATGTCGGTTACGGATTTGATCTGGTCAATGATTTCGCCGATTCGGGAATGGAGTGCAGGCTCACCGGAGCCGGAGATGGTTATGTAGTCCGGACTTGTCGCGCTGATTGCCTCTTTCGCCTGCTCGATGACCTGATCGGTGGGAACCCATTCTTTGCGAGTGAGGGTTTTGCAGGTGGTCGGGCCCAACTGGCAATAGACGCAGTCGTAGGTGCAGGTCTTGTATGGAACAAGATCGATACCGAGGGAGCGACCGAGCCGACGTGACGGCACCGGTCCGAAAACGTATCTCTTTTGTTTGGCGTCGTCGGTCACATTCTAAACGCGACGGATCATGATCCCGCCGCATTGGGGGCACTTATGCATCTTGACCGTGGAAGCGTTTTCGGCAGATTCGGAGTATCCGCACTGCGTGCACATCAGGAGGCCGAATTGAACGCCTCCTGACCTGGTTTTTTCGTCGTTGGCTCCGACTGTGCGTCCCCTGATCTTGGCCGGACCTTTGCCGGTGGGCCCGTCCAGTTCGTGTCTTGGCATGCTGGTCTCCTGGTACTAAGTAGTCTGCTTATTATAGCACCAGCGTCAAGGGGAGGAGGAAAGAGGCCGGCTTGAAGCCTGCGATCCTGCCGGCTTGAAGCTTGCGATCCTGCCGGCTTGAAGCCTGCGATCCTGCCGGCTTGAAGCCTGCGATCCTGCCGGCTTGAAGC
>CAYLVL010000161.1:0-2365 GCA_964387135.1 uncultured Planctomycetota bacterium | reverse complement strand
GCTTGAAGCCTGCGATCCTGCCGGCTTGAAGCCTGCGATCCTGCCGGCTTGAAGCCTGCGATCCTGCCGGCTTGAAGCTTGCGATCCTGCCGGCTTGAAGCCTGCGATCCTGCCGGCTTGAAGCCTGCGATCCGAGAGATATGTGCGTTGATGCCCCGCTTACTGCTCGCGGGTCATGACAGCGCCGCATTTGGGGCATTTCATCTGGTTGCAGGGCTGTCCGACGGGATGTGGGACCTTATGGCCGCAGGCGGTGCATACGCAGTTACCGCCGGGACCCGCTGCGAATCCGCCCATTCTTCCACGGCCACCGCCACCGGCTCCGACTCCTCCTCCTCCGCCCCCGCCACGTCCACGCCCCTGACCGCCGCCCTGTCCGGGTGAATCGAATTTGAGCATCTCTCGACCTCGCTTTCGGCGGAATGCTGGGTTACCGATTCCGCTTCTGATTACTACACCGTCTTCTGATTCTAGCACTATTACCCGTAAACCCAAAACGGCGCTCATTCAGCGCCGCTGGATATTCAAGCCAATTTGATCGGACCTGTCGGGGCGAATTACCCTGATCGGTCAGCCGTCTTTCTTCATGGCCTCGACAATCTCGCGGAGGTTCTGCTCCCACTGCTCGGTTGGAACCTGGCATGTGCCCACTTTCTGATGGCCGCCGCCACCGTACTTAAGCATGAGGGAGCCGACATTGGTCTTCGAGGTCTTGTTGATGATGCTGTGGCCGACGGTGAAGACCATGTTCTGTTTCCTGAAGCCCCAGATGACCCTGATGGAGATGTTGCACTCGGGGAAGAGAACATACTCCTTGAAGCGGTTTCCGCTGAGGATTTCGTCGAGGTTATGAAGGTCGATGATGAGGACGTTGCCGTCGACGCGGCTGTTGTCCTTTATCATCTGCTCGTACAGCGGCTCCTGCTCGAAGTAGCGCTTGACGCGCTCCTGGACGTCGGGGATCTCAAGGATCTCGTCGGCGGTCATTGTCCGGCAGTACTGGATCATGTCCTCCATGAGCTGATAGTTGGAGATGCGGTAATCGCGGTATCTGCCGAGGCCGGTGCGGGCGTCCATGATGAAGGAAAGCAGGACCCATCCGGTGGGATTCTGGATTTCCTCCATGGTGAAGTCGGCGGTGTCGCTCTTGTCGACGGCCGCCATGAGGCCGGTCTCGTCCAATTTGGAGAATTTCTCCGCGCCGCCGTAGTAATCGTAGATCACCCTGGCGCAGGATGGGGCGGGGCGGCTGTCGCCCTCGAATTCGAATTTCTCAGTAAGAGCCTGGCGCTCTTCCTCGCTGGAGTGATGGTCGAACCAGAGTCCGCAGCCGGGGACGTATGGGATGTTGGTGAGGACATCGTTTTTCGTGACCTCGATGAGACCGTCCTGTACGTCCTTTGGATGAACGAATTTGTACTCGTCGACAATGCCTGCTTCGACCAGAAGCACGGCGCAGGCGAGGCCATCGAAGTCGGATCTTGTTAAAAGCCGCATGTTGGCTCCTCTTTTCGCTGGATAGACCTCGATCCGCGTCTGCGGGGAAAGAGGCACGATGGATTGTACAATCGTGCAAAGCGAGGGTCAACCGTCGGGAGGAGCATCGGGGTGCAGGCGGGTCGCCAGCGCTCACAGCCGGTTAGCTTCCCAGCGACATCGAATTGACAAACAGGTCGTCGAAGTCTTTTTTGCCGGCGAGCTCGATGTATTTTGCGTGCAATGAGATATCGCGGGTTTGCCGGGACAGGTCGGCGGAGAGGAGTGCCATCAGGGCGCCCTTGAGGGAGGTGTTGCCGACGAAGGTGATGTCGGCTCGGGGAATACTGGGGAGAAGGCCGATGGCGCAGATGTGCGCGGGTCTGAGGTAGTTTCCGAATGCGCCCGCGAGCATGACTTCCGTAATACTGGAGAAGTCTACATCTTTCTCCTGTAGCAGGATTTCAATACCGGCACGGATTGCCGCCTTGGCGAGACGGAATTCGGCGATGTCGGACCGGGTGATGACGATTTCGCTCTTGTTGTCTCGCCACAGGATGAATCTGCGCTTGCCGCCTGAGCCGGCGAGCCTTTGTTTCAGAGGATGGGGGAGGCTCTGAGCCTTGTCGTCCGGGATAATGCGGCCGTTGGAATCGAGCAGGCCGCGATCGAGCATGGACGCGACCGCATCGACAAGGCCTGAACCGCAGATGCCACGCGGTTTGCCGCCGCCGATAATCCCTACATGGACATCGTCATCGATACGCACACGCTCGATCGCACCGGTCTCCGCGCGCATTCCCATCTCGATCCGTGCGCCCTCGAAAGCCGGTCCGGCTGCGGTTGAAGCGGCAACCATCTCGTGGCGGTCGCCGAGTACGATCTCGCC
>CAYLVL010000160.1:0-6386 GCA_964387135.1 uncultured Planctomycetota bacterium | reverse complement strand
AAAGAAGCCGATAAAGGTGGATGTGAGGGTTATCGCGGCGACCAACCAGGATCTTGAAGAAAAAATCAAGAAGGGCGAGTTCCGGCCCGATCTCTACTTCCGCCTGAACGTGATCCCGATACATGTCCCGCCTTTGAGGGAGCACGCGGAGGATATCCCGCAGATAGCCGAGCATTTCCTGACCAAGTACGCAGTGGAGCACAATCAGCCGCCGAAGAGGCTTACGAAGGAAGCGACGTATGTGCTGAAGGGCTACCAGTGGCCGGGGAACGTGAGGGAACTCAGGAACATAATGGAGCGCCTGGCGATACTCAGTCCGGGCGATGAGGTTACGAAGGCCGATCTGGCGGGGATAATCCCGGGTGTGGAGCGACCGTACGCGGTGCCGACATCAGCGGATGAATCCGCGCAGGAGGTGTTCCTTGCGCGCTTCGACAATTCGCGGCTGAAGGAATCGGTGTCGGCGTGCGAGCGGGAGATAATCGAGAGACGTCTTAAGGCCTGCGGCGGCAATGTGAAGCGCACCGCCGAGGAGCTTGGTCTGGAGCGGAGCCATCTCTACAAGAAAATGCGCTCGCTTGGGATCGATCCATCGAAGAGGGACAAGGAATAATCGAACCTGCGGGATGGATTGTATATCGTAATCGAACGGCCGGTTATGGCAGACGAACTTGAACATATGGAAGGGAAAGGTGAGGAATCGGCTCGCGAGGAGACTGTCGAGGGGGCTGCGGCGGAGGCGGATCCTGTTGAGGCAAGAGAGAAAGTGGCGCGGTCGCCGCTGGGTGTGGGGATGTTCGCAATTGTGGCGATTGTGGCGATCTTCGCGATTGTATCCGGATTCAGCATATTGCAGGGGACCCAGAAGCGCGCGAATGAGGCGAGGAACCGTCTTGCGAGCGGCCAGTCGGCGCTTGTAGAGGGGGACATGTATACGGCGCTTTACGAGTTCACGGTGGCGCTTCAGTTGAATCCACGGATCGCGGGCGCGCATTCGGCGCTCGGGGAGATAGCGATCGCGAACGGTCAGGCGGGCACGGCAATAGATCATTTCCTTGCTGAATTGAGGCTGAGTCCGGACGAGCGTACAAGCCATCTTGCGCTCGGCTGCCTGTATACTCTTGGTGTTGTGCCGCCCGGCGACCCGAAACAGGTTCGGGGATACCTTGTCGATCGGTTTGAGCACGTGATCCCGTTCAAGTGGCCCGACGAGCTCGAGTATGAGAGCGGAGAGGATGTCGATCCGCTGAGCGAGGCGGTTTACCACTTCCAGTACGCTGCGGAGCGACTTCCTAATGATCCTGCTCCAAGGCTGGGCCTTGTGCTGACCGACATCGCGAAGGACGACCTGGAAGCCGCGCGGAACCGTCTCTCGAACCTGATATTGTCCGGTCCCGATGAATTGACCCTTACAGTGGCGCAGGAGATGATCCGGGATATCAACCGGGAGGAGCAGTACCGTCTTGCGATGGCCGGATCCAGTACGGGTCCGAGGTTTGTGGGGGAAATGCCGTCCGGACCGACCGAACCTCCGCCACCTGCTGATTATTCCGGGGAGCTCGAGCCGCTGCCGCCGATGGGTGATGTGGGAGGGGCTTCCGAGCCTGAGAGTGGGGGATTCGGATTCCGAACCACCCCGCCTCCCAACTGGGAGCCCGGTCAAAGCAGAGATTTGGGGCTGACCATCGGACCGCGCGACCTCCTTCCGCAGCCGAGCGTAAAGCCGGTTTCTCACGACATCCATCTCGAGGAGTCGAACGAGTGGGTACATACAGTGCGGATAGCCAACATCTACGAGCTTGGCAGCGTGGGATTCCGTGAGGGTGAGACAATCGTCATGCCGAACACGAACATCGAGGTAACAGTCTCGGTGTATCAGGATGACCTGATCGTGCTGGAGGAGAGAGGCCATGCCTTTGAATGGGTGCCGGGAAGCGTGGGGTGGACGCTCCGGTCGGTGGACGGGAAGGAGGTCCCGAGCGGGACGCAGCTTGAGGTCTCAGTCACCCGCCCGGATGAGGCAGCGGAAATTGCCGGAGAGGCGCCGGAAGCCGGGGGAGAAGCTCCGGAGTCTGATGAGGGCGAATCTGGAGAGGCTGGGGAAGAGGAATCGGAAGCTGCTCCGGACAGCGAGCTGGGTCCGGAAGTCCCCACAGAGACGGAACTGTAGATTACTGTATGTCCGCGCTATTTCGGAGGGTCGTCCTGGTCCCGCGGATCGGGTGGCTCACCGTTTCTGCGCTTGCGGGCAGGTTTCTTCCTGGTGATAGCCACCTTCTTCTCCTCGATTCCGTCGCCGGTATCTTTCGTGGCCCAGTAGAAGTCGGATAGAGTCAGATCAACGCGATCGTGCACGCTTCCTTTGGTCCATCCGCCCTTCTTGAGCTTCCTTCCCGCCTTTACGCCGGTGAAGGCCTCAATGGCCTGATTGACCGTCGAGACTGGGATAATGGTGAAGTTTCCTGCTGCAATTGCCTCGATAACCTCATCGGACAGCATCAGCTCGGGAGTGTTGGCCCTGGGTATCACAACTCCCTGTTTGCCGGTAAGGCCTTTAAGCTTGCACACCCGGAAGAATCCCTCGATTTTTTCATTGATTCCGCCGATCGCCTGAACCTCGCCCTTCTGGTTGATGCTGCCGGTGACGGCGAGGTCCTGCCTGAGCGGGATGCCGGACAGCTCGCTCACCAGCGCAAGGGCTTCTGCCAGTGATGCCGAATCCCCCTCCACCTGCGAGTATGACTGCTCGAAAACCAGACTGGCGGACAGGCTTATCGGGCCGTCCATGCCGTACTGGTGCCTGAGAAAGCCTTCAAGAATCAGCATCCCCTTGTCATGGATGCTCCCCGAGAGCTTCGCCTCTCTTTCCACGTTGACAACGCCCGCATCGCCCATGGAGACCTCGCATGTGATCCGCTGGGGGCGTCCGAACGCGAAAGTGCCGAGATCATGCACCGCGAGCCCGTTGATCTGGCCGATCTTCTCGCCCTCAATGTCGATCATCAGCACTCCGTCTTCGAACGCTTCCTCAATGCGCTCGCGCACGAGATCCTGGCGATATTCCGCTTCCCTGATGGCATGCCCTATGTGCTGCGCGTCTACGATTTTCGCATTGCTGTTGACGGCATGATGGCTCGCCTCGCGGATGATATCGGCGATCTCTCCGAACCTCGCGCTCATCTTTTTCCCGCGCCCCCCCATGCGCGCCCCGTGCTCGGCCAGCCTTGCGACAGCTTTTGCGGTCAGGTGCAGAGTGCCTTCATTATCGGCCATTTTCGCCGCCAGCGCCGCATAATACCTGATCTGCTTCCTGCCACGGGGCATGAGCCTGTCGAAGTCGGCCCTGACTTTGAAAGTACGGTTGAAGTCGTCTTCATAGTAGGTGAGCAGATGGTACAGGTAGCTGTCGCCGATCAGGATGACGGTGACGTCGATGTCGATCGGCTCGGGCTTGATGCTGGACGGTGCGACGGAGAGCAGCATGTCCAGCCCCTGTATCTGGAGCTTGCCCGTCTTCAGCGTACGCATCAGGGTGCGCCATGCCAGGGATTCCTGGAGCAGGTCCATCGCGTTTATCACGAGGTAACCGCCGTCGGCCCGAAGGATGCTTCCTCCACGTATCTGGGTGAAATCGGACGACCAGTACCCACCGTAACGCCACTCGCGCTCAATCGATCCAAACAGGTTGTGATAGTTGGGGTGATGCTCGATGATGACCGGGATGCGCTCCTCCTGCGTGCTGTCCCTGACCACGTTGACCTCAAAAACCTTGAACGGATCGCCGGTCCTGGGATCCCCGAACATGGTCATGAGGGAAGAAGGAGGTGCGACCTGATTCGACTGCTGATCCGATTCCTCGCTCTTGAAGACTTCGGGATGCTCGATTATAAAATCGCGGCACTCGCAGATATACTCATTGACTCTTTCCTGGGGGAACCTGTCGACTATATCCTGGCAGTAATCCTTGAGGATTTCCTGCATGATGCTCTTTTCAATCTGGTCGGTTTTTTCCCCCAACTCCCGGTTGAGGGCCCTGACCTGCTTGAGTACCGCCCTCAACTGGGCTTTGAAGCCCTGGTATTGCTTGTATAACGCGTCGACCTTGTCCTTGGGATACTTGCCCTCCTCGACGAGCCTTCCCACCTGGTTGGGCGGAACGGGGTCGCCGTCAATTATCGGGAACACGTCGGGACGAGTATACGGGCCCATCTGAACCTGCACGAGTGCGAAACCCGCTTCGCTCACCTCTGCTTCGAGCTTCTTGAACAGCTCCGCTTCCCTCTTGGCGTAGTCCTCGGCAAGCTGCCTTTTCTGCTTCAGGACATTCTCATCCTCAAGCGCGTGGGGAATCGTGCGCTTCAGAGAGTCGATCAGCCTGGCCATCTCCCGCTTGAATTCCTGCCCCTTGCCTCGCTCGAGAGTTATCAGTCGCGGCTGATCGGGAGACTTGAAATTGTTGACATAGCAGTGGTCGCGCCTTGGAAGGTCCCTGAGCCTGAATCCTTCGAGGATGCTCTTCACGGCGGTCGACCTTCCGGTCGCCGACAGGCCGGTGACGAAAATGTTGTAGCCCTTGCCCCTTATCTGCGCGCCGAGCTTCAATGCCGCCGATGCTCGCGGCTGCCCGACAATCCTCCCGAGCGGCTTGACAGTCTTCGTGGTCTTGAAATCAAGGCTTTTGGGCTTGACCCGCCATCGGCAATCGGTTGCCTTGAGCACCTTGGGCATCTTAGCCTTCGGCAGCGGGTAATCCTCAAGATCGACTTCAATCTTGCCTCTCGCCATGCTTTTCTTCTTAGGCATTGGGATTTTCCTTCCAACAAGGGCAATAACCCCGCCGGTGATTTCACAGCGGGGAAATCTAGAGTATACCCAGCGCGGCTGCTGATGTCACCCCGGAGTTTTGAAGGGGTGTGTCTTCTAGTCCACATCGAGGTTTTCCCTGCCGAGCAGCGATTCGTACAGGAGTGTCGCAAATGCCGCCTGCAAGGGGATCAGCAGCATTGCCAACACTATTCCCAGCCAGCCCCCCACAAATGCCGTAGTTGCCGCGACAATACCCCAGCACACGGCAAGAGCGATCCCGATCGGCAGAAATACGGGCCAGAGGCGTCGGAATGTGTAAGAGAGGATGAACGCACGTCTTCTTGAAGAGATATTCCGCTTGTCGAGCCTGATCAGGAGCATCATCGGTACAAACACGAACAGGCAGAGAAGGCCCGGTATGACCAGCAACATCCCGATCAATCCGGCGATAAGGCAGGGAAGCGCCCAGGTCATCGATTGTGCGTAGAGTGACCTTCCCGGTGGAAGGACGGAGAAATAGGCGACGGGGACTCGATATCGATAGCGTCTCAGCAGGCTGAACAGGTAATTCGCCCATACCGGAAAGAAGAGAATTAGCACGAGGATTACGGCAAGGCCCCCGACCCATATCCTCAGGAAGCCGATATCAGCTGGGACAAACGGGCTGAGCACTATGAAGGCGAGATGATAGATGATGAGGACTGCGAGTGCCCAGAGCACCTGGACCGTGAGCCCGTTGATCCAGATTAGCGGCCAGTCCACTCGCAGAAACCGCCCGAGGTCCCTGAGCGGCGAGAAGTCGATGGGCGGTCGAAGGAAGCCCTCCGGGATGATGTGGGCGCGGAAATCCCATCCGCATCCGGGACATCGCGCCAGGTCCTTCTCGAATTCCACGTCGCACCTCGGACAGTAGGGGCTCATATTGCTGCAGTCGGTCCGATGACCTTGAATGGCAACTCGTGCTCGCTCAAGCCGACACTGGACGGTTCTGAGAGGATATCCGCAATACGCTCGATGAGCGAATCCTTGGTGAGATCGAGCGTCAGGGGTGTTATCGAGATGTAGCCTTTCTCCAGCTCGAACGCGTCGGTACCCGGTTCCCGTCCGAACAGGACCTTCTTGCCCGTGATCCAGTAGTACTTCCGTCCCCTTGGGTCGACCCGCTCGTGGATTACGTCGTCATACCAGCGTAGCCCCAGCCTTGTGACCATGATGCCCTTGATGCTCTCGGGGGGCAGGCTGGGGTAGTTGACGTTCAGCAGTATGTCGGTTGGGAGAACCCCGCTGCCCACAATCCGCGCGAGATTGGCCACAAATCGGGCGCACCCGGAGTAATCGAGGTTGTCGAACGCGCCCATGCTGACCGCGATCGACGGGATATGCGCCACAACACCTTCCATCGCGCCCGCGACGGTCCCGGAGTAGGTGACATCGGCGCCGAGATTGGGTCCGGCGTTGATGCCGGAGACCACGACATCGGGTTTCTCCCCGAAGACCGCATGGATGCCGAGGAGAATCGCATCGGTCGGCGTGCCGTTGGTCGAGAAGACACGCGCACCGTCGATCGGGAAATCGGTCTC
>CAYLVL010000159.1:0-6396 GCA_964387135.1 uncultured Planctomycetota bacterium | reverse complement strand
GGGTGCGGATTTTGTCAATGAGACCGAGACAAAAGCCAGGTACGCGGCCGATCTCACCTGTCTTGCCTGCCCCACCGGGGCGGGGGAGGCGTTGATATGCTGCCAGGTGAAGGATAATGGGGGGCTTACGTATCAGCAGATGACCGAACCTGCCCCTGCATTCGGCGTGGGCGCATGGCAGGTGATAACCGTCGAGATCCCGGAAGTCGACTGCATCGCGGACTCCGACAACAGCTTCTCCGAGGCCACCGCCATCGACTTCGGGGATGAAACAATTGACCAAGTGTGCAATCCGGATGACACAAAGGACTACTACTCCTTTGAGATTCCGGAAGGCCACAAAGCGACCGGTTCGATCAAGCTCTGGGGCAGTTCCGATCCCCCTTGGCCGGTAGAGCCGGCTATTGCACTTTACGATGAATCCGAAACGATTCTCGCGAGCGAGTTCATCTCGGACTGCGTGGCGGAGATCTCCCTGGACGACATACTGCTCATGCCGGGCACCTACTTTGTCGACGTAACAACAACCTGCTCCAACCAGGTGGTGCCCTATCTTCTCGAAATCGACGGGGAGCTTCTGGATGTGGTTCCGGACGAGCCGGTGGAGGTAACCCCATCGGACCTGTACATGAATCCCGGAAGAGCGGTAGTCCACGAGAACTACGCATATATGGTTGGTTACGGGATATGGGTCTACGACCTGAGCGATCCAGCCAATCCCGTCCGGATCAGCCACTCGAACGAAATCGTAACGTCCGCAACAACATGCTTCCGATGGCCGTATTTTTACTACACGATTCCGACGGCCGGCGGAGAGCTCAGAATGATTGATTTCAGCGATCCGTTGAATCCCATTGTCCACGAAGCCGTGATTTCGCCGATCGATTCCCCCGATGCAATCTGCATGAACTCCGCGCATATCTATCCTGCCTCGGGGACGATGCCCGACTGGGACATCACGATACTCGATTACACTACCGACCCGCTGAATCCCGTCGAAGTCGGAAACATCGACTGCACTTACGACCCAACCTGCCTGGGACTGATGGACGCGGAAGGGGCAGATACGTGGCTGTTGGCAGGAGAACAATCGGCACTGCATGGATATTCAGTGGAAGACCCGGGCGCGATAACGGAAGCTCCCGCCTACCCGTTCCCATCCGGCGCGCCCAACGATGTCGAAGCACACGGGAAATACATCTACCTGGCATATGACAAGGGTGGCTCCGACGGCAGCCTGTACGTCATGTACCTGGACACCAGCATGCCTGGATTCTATGAACTCGGCTCACTCGATTTGCCCGGCGAATCGCTGCGAATGGACATGAAGTGGCCTTATCTGTACGTGGCCGACCGCTTCGCGGGACTCACGATATGCGATGTAACATTCCCCGCTTCACCTTCTCATGTCGGCACAATTCCGCTTGTGGGGCTTTGCGTGGACGTGGCAGTTTCCGAGGACCTCCTTGTCGCGCTGCCATTCCCGGCAGGTTTTCAGGTGTTCGATATCTCATCACCGTCATCACCCGATTCGATCTCACGCCCCCCCGTGCTGAATATTCCGTGCCAGCTCGAAGTCTCGGGCGATTATCTAATCGCTTCGGAGTACGCGGGCGAGTATGCCGCAATAAAGACGCTGGATATCTCGGACCCGGCCAACATCTGGATTGCGGGCGAGTGGTTCGGCTCTGTCCCGTTTCGATACCACATGGCTCTTGAGGATGACATTCTCGCGGGAAGCTACGGGCAGGATTTCCTCATCATGGATGCAAGCGACCCGACCCATTTGTCGGTCGAGTACGGAGGGAGTGAGTTCACGGACATAAGCGCGGTCGGCCTGCATAACGACGCCATGTACCTGGCCCTGGAAAGCGGGCCCGTCAGGATATACGACGTCAGCGACCTCCCCTCTCTGACAGTATCGGGATCCTTCAACCCTCCTTCCAAGGCGGTCGACTTCACGTTCAGGGGAACTTGCATGTACGTCGCCACGGGAACCACGCTAGAGACCTATTCAGTCAGCGATCCTTTCAGCCCGACACATCATGGCATATTCAGCACCATGTGGAAGCTGTTGGAATCCACTGTGCAGGACGGCTACATGTATCTCGTCGAGGAAGACGGCATAGAAATATGCGACCTTTCCAATCCTCTGGGACCGGCGTATGTCGCGCATCTTCCGATCCCGGTGTCCGGATTGCTTCATGACATTGCGGTCGAGGGGCAATACGCGTACTTGAGCGGGGCCGCCTCGGTTCCATACGTCTGCAACATCTGGCCGCCGGACAGCCCCGATCCAAGCGGACCAATCCACGGTGACGATCTGTACGGCACCGCCGACCTTCTTGTGGAGGACGGATATCTGTACCGGTCCACCGTATACATGGGGCTTAGGACCTACGACCTTTACTAAACCCACGGGGATGGTTTCCGTTCGTGGCTCGGGGTGACCGCTGCCCCCCCATCGGGCACCACTGCTGCTATAATGTGATTAGACAGAGTCGGAGGTGCTTTGAAAAGTGCTTCGTTACCTATTTCCTATCGTTTCCGCCACACTTGCCTTGACCCTCATCCTTGCCGGATGCCAGTCCGGTCCGACCGAGCCCGATCCACTGTCCGCACCGGGAGACGCCATTGCTCGCGTCGCATCGGGCGGGCAACCGCATCGCTGTCTCGGCTACTACCTCGTGTCGCTGAACAAGGAGACGTTCGACGTGAACGTCGTTCCTGTGAGGTCGGCGGAATGGCATTTCAACATGACGGGCGTCCTGAACCAGACAATGGGTATCTCGGCGAAGGGTGTCCCGGCACAGTCCGACCCGGCGAACGGGCTGTTCGTCATAGACGTGACGCTTGAGCATCCGTTCGCGACCAAGCCGCAGTTCTCGGGATTCGATGTCAAGGGTATTGTGATGACACCGGGAACTCTGAATGCCGGGGGGCAGATGTTCGCGGACGCGGACGAGGTCCGTCTTGAGAACGCCGACGGGTACACGCGATGGTGGAATCCGACCGAGTTCACACAGCCCGGCGTGCTCGGCTACATCGAGGGCACTCTCGCGGTCGCGCCTCCAGACATTCTGACGGCAACGGTGAATCCGTACAGGATTTTCGCGGACTCGCTCGATGCAACGAGCGGCTATAAGACGCTTCTCGAGATCCCTCCCGATTCCGACAACGGCAGGGCGGTTTTTAGAGCCGGCAGCAGCAATACCCGTCGCTATCGGCTGCGATTCCCGATGGACCCCTGGCCGCAGGTGATCTACGGTTACGCAATCGATACTGCGTGGGATTACCCTGATCCCAATCCGCCGATGGAGACGCCGGATGACTTCCCGATCTCGGCGAACCAGCCGGAGCCTTTCTATGTCGCGACATCCGTCGTGATGAACACGCTCTACTTCGATGAGGAAGCGGTCGGCGGTGGGGTTGGCGGCGGAATGCTGGAGCTGGAGATCGGTGTCTCCGACTGGCAGGGCTTGCAGTACGGGAATATAGCGGACGAGGTGTCCAGCGTTTACGTTTTCGCGCCCGACCTTTTCTCCGGCGGATTCGACGCGCAGTTCACGGAGGAAGTCGCGCAGCAGGCGAAGTGGCGGATCGACCTGACCGGCAGCGCCGTTCCCGCGCACTCCGGAGAGATGCTTGTTGTGATTCGTGTGGGCTCGAGCGACGGATCGACGTACAAGCAGGCCATGCCACCTGCGCCGGAGGAGCCGCTGGCCACGTACAGGGTCATCACGCTCGATATTCCCAATCCGGACTGCGAGGCGGACACAAACAACTCCTTCGGGGAAGCGGTCGGACTAGAACTCGGGGAGCTGGTAGCGGACCAGGTGTGCGTACCGTTCGATGAAGCCGACTACTACACGTTCGAGATACCGCTCGGCAATCTTGCGGCAGGCACGATCGATCTTCTCTGCGAGGCCGCTTCGACGACGGTGGGCATTTACGACAGTGAGGAGACGCTGATCACCGAGTCGGGTGTATCAGGCGGTACAGCGCAGATCGGGCTCGATTCTCTCCAGCTTGGGCTTGGCTCCTATTACATCAGGGTGGCGACAACGAACTCCGACCAGGTTGCGCCGTACTGCCTAACATTGAACGCGACGCTGAACAGCATCAGTCCCGCCGAGCCGATCGAGGTGACTCCGAGCGACCTTGTGGTCAAGCCGACCAGGCTGTGGTTGGAAGGCGATATCGCATACCTGACGGGTGATATCGGAGTCTGGGTTTACAGCCTGACAACTCCAACCGATCCGGTTCAGCTTGCATACGAGCCGTACAGCGTCCCGGAAGATGCGGCTTTCAGCTACCCGTACCTCTACTACGCCGAAAGACTGGGACCGTCGGATGCGCAGTTGAACGTCATCGATTTCAACGCTCCCACCGCTCCTGTGCTTCACGAGGATGTCGTGCATTTCAGCGATACTGTCTCCAACTTGTGCATGGACGATTCCACGCTGTACGTAGCCCTGCGCACGTCTCCTTCGGCAAGCGCGCTGTATGTGTACGACTACGGCAGCGATCCGCTCAATCCAACTCAACTTGGATCATCGCCCATACCGCACGTCGTGGAGAAAATGGCTCTCCTGAAAAAGGATGCTTTCGACACGCACATCGTTCTCTCGACGATCTCCACATTGAACAGCTATAACGTCCAGGAACCCACATCAATCACGAGTGCCGGAACCTACATTCTGTCGGACGGGTATGTCAAAGACATGTGCTGCCTCGGAGGCGACAAGGGCGATTACATGGCGGTGGTGATAGACGCCGATTTCGCAGAAGACGGCCACCTCTACATTTTCCGGCAGACCCTCGATCCCCTCCTGATCAAGGTCTCGGATGTGGACCTTCCCGGCGCGGGAGGTTCGGTCGATGTGCAGGGAGACTATGCGTACATCGGCGACGGCCCGGCGGGAATGAGCATCGTGGATATTGCCAATCCCGGGCTCCCGGCATTCGACAACTCGATCGGCCTGATCTCCAAGGGGCATGATGTCTCGGTTGACGGCAATACGGCAATCGTGATACCGCAGGATGCGGGTATGCAGGTGATCAACATCACCGATCCGACCACACCATCGCTGTACTCACGCCTGTACGTGGTGAATACGCCTCAGGCGATCGAATCGACAGGCGATTACCTGTTCGTGGCGGTAGGAGACGGCACGGATGTTACCGAACCTCCGGGCACGCATTACGCAGTGACGACGGTGGACATCTCCACTCCCGGGACGGCATCCGTGGTGGAGGAGTTCCTTCTGGAGTACCCGCCGGTTAACCTCTATCTTGAGGGAAGCAGGCTGGCGGTTGCGGAGGAGGAGCGATTCACTCTTCTGGACGTCACCGATCCGCTGGACATCCAGCTTCTCGGAGCATTGGAGCCGGGAATTAATCTGATCTCGGTTGCGACTTACCAGAATGCGCTGTACGTCGGGACTGCCTTCAATCACGTGTATGTCTACGACATCACCGATCCCTCTTCACCTGTAGCCGGACCGATTCTTGACTTCAGCGACATCTGCCGCGACTTCACGTTCCACGCGGGGCATGTGTACATGTCGATCGGGTCGGCGCTTGAAATCTACTCGATAACCGATCCTCTCGATCCGCAGTATGTCGACACGTTCTCAGTGCTGGAGCCAATGAGAGAGTCGATGGCGATCGGCGATGTTCTCTATTTCGTCAGCAAGACCAGGATGCAGATAGCGGACGTCTCGACGCCCGAATCACCGGTGCGCACAGGAGCGGTCGAGATCGATCCGACGGCCGATCTGTCGCGGATATCGATTGAGGGGCTGTTCGGCTATGTGCAGGGTGCGACGACTGTGCCGCACACCTGCACGGTATGGCCGGTTGATAATCCAGTGTATTTCGGGCAGATTTATGATCACGATCCGTACGGATGCGCGAGAGATCTTCTCGTGCTCGACGGCTATCTGTACGAAGGCTCCAACGATGCAGGGCTGAGGATTCACGATCTGTACTGATCGTTCCCTCGCCAGGGTGAGGTCGCGTTCCGATTGCCGGCGGATGAAGCGTCTGCCGCATGGGATGCGGTGAGTTTCGCGCGGATAAATTGCTATAATGAAAGTTGCACGCGGAAAAGGGCAGCATTTGATGCAATGTCCCTGCCCGGGGGGACTGATCGTCAAAGGGGCGGATATTCAGGTCATTCAGCCTTGCACGCTTGACTCACAGGAGAGATCCCCATGAGACGGGTTATTCTTAGTGTGATTCTGATTGCAGTGTTCCCATTGCTTGTTCTGGCAGGATGCCAAAGCAGTCCGACCTCGCCCGATGTCGGCCCGGCAGATGAGCCCGCGTCGGCAGCAACGCAGCCGGGGTCGCAATCCCATCACTGCCTCGGCTACTGCTCCCTGCTCCTTG
>CAYLVL010000158.1:0-6413 GCA_964387135.1 uncultured Planctomycetota bacterium | reverse complement strand
GAACTGCGACATAGCCAGCGCGCGCCTGGCTATGTCCAGTCCCATGAAAGTCGATGGCACGGACAAATCCTCCCTGATTTCGGTAATTCCACCCCGACGTCCGCGTGCCGGAACGATGTTCGATTACCGCTGTTTCAAGCCTGGGCGTCCAGAAGCGACGGGGGATCATCGGTGGGGTTCGATGGCCCGTATGCGCTTCGGTTCTTCTCGAGCCCGAGGAGCGCCCTGAGGCTGACGTCGGCGAATGTCAGTCCCTGTCCGATCAGGATAAGGTTGAGCGAGTTCTGAGCGTCAACTTCCGCCAGGACTTCTATGAGTCTCATGCGTGCCCTGGATGCGGCCTCGAAGGCCATGGCTTCCTCGTCGCTGACCCCGATCTTCCTGACCTTCTCGGCGATGGCAGAAAAGTTCCTGGGGCCCGACCATCCCATGTGAGCGAAGAAGTCATCCACGAACGCCCTCCGCTCCTCATCGATGCATCTCGCCTGACCCGCGAGACGGTCGAGCGCAGGAGTGGCTTTTTCGATCGGGTCATTCTCCCCCTTGACGAGGACATCCTGGTAAGCCCTCAGGTTTTCGAGGAGCTTCCCGTTGGCCTGCGCGAGCCTTTCCATGTAGTCGGTGACGCCTGAAAGGAACTCAAGCAGCGTTATTTCTTCCGTGTGACTGTTGCCGGACATACACTATAGATTTCGGCAGGGAGCCGGATGAGTTCAGCGCCAACGCGGGATTAGGGGCTTTTAGTGGGACAAAAAAAGCCCCCTTGAAAACGGGGGCTTCGCTTGTTCAGATGATGGTTCGATCAATCGGAGTCCATGCCGAGAATCTTGGCGGCGATGGCCTCGCCTGACACATCGTAATCCCCGGCCTCGATCCTTGCCCTCAGCTCGGCCACTTTCGCCTCGTCGATCTCGGGCAGGCTCTTGATCTCCTCGTGGAGCTTCGAAAGGAGCTGACTCTCGTCCGAAAGCTGGACCTGGTCGGGTCGTGAGTGAATGCGTCCGACCGCTTCGGCGCTCTCGGTGCCTCTTGCGGGACCGATGGGCCTGACCTTGGGAATCAAACTGGCTATGATCTCTGAAATTCGCATTATCGTCTCCAATGACAAACGCGCATCGAAAGGCTCAGCCTTCCACAGCCTATATCGGAAGGTCCGGCCGCCCCTTTAGTCCTGTGTCGATTAATTCTACGTTATTTCGGATGACGGCTTCAACCCCTTACCGTCGCTCGCGATAGCGCCTGGCAAACGACTTGGTTTTCTGCTCGCCGTGAGATTTTTTCTTGGACTGCTGCTGAGAGGTTGATTTGAAATTCTGTGAGATCTCGTTAAGGCACAGCACGCAATACTCGCCCTGATAGATCGGCTTCCCGCATCGCTTGCATTCGAGCACCGGCCCCGGAAGATTGGCCGGCTCCAGTCGCCCGTCTCTCAGGAACTCCAGGATTTGATCCTCGTCGACGCCCGTCGCCTCGGCGACGACCTCAAGGGATACCTTGGGGTTGTCCTTGATGAAGTCCCTGACCTTCCTGAAATCCTTCTCGCCCGCATCCACGCAGTCCGGACAGAAATCCGGATTGGCGGACTGATACACCTTGCCGCATCGCTTGCAGTTTCTGAACTCCATGAGATTCCTTACTTTCCGCTCGTTTTGGAGGGCTCGCATATATACGCCTACGCTACTACATCCAGTGTGCCGGATGCCCTCGAAATAATGTCGTCGTAGACCATATCAGCTATTCCCAGTCCGGGCGGCTGGGAACCTATGCTGTTCGCGATTTCCTGGAAGAAAAGGTCCTGGTAGATGCTGCTCTCCCAGCTTTTCGAGAACAAGCCGCCCCCTGGAATGGTGTCGGACAGGTTCCTGAGGAGTATGCCCAGGAGAAGCCCCTCAAGCTGTCGGCAGATCTGCATCAACTCCCGGGCCTCTTCCGGATCCTGAGCGGATGGCTCTACGATGGACGAGGTCGGCAACGGCGGGGGCGCAGAGGTCTGGATTGGCAGGCTTCCCGCGCCTGGATCGAATATCTGCGGGGAATCAGTCGTGACATCCGGCCCCATGCGGCTTGCCAACTCGTCATGGAAGGGGACCGCGTCGGTTCTGTCGGCGGCTGACCCACTCTCGGATGGATTGAGCGGCAACGCCGGAAGCGGTACAAGGGCATCCGAATAATCATGGAAAGGGGCGATTTCCATCCACTGGTTATTTCGACCGGAAAAAGTGGCGATTTAGCTTTGATGCGACGGCTCGATGCGCTCCTGACCGTCCATGTATGCCTGGAGGCACGCGGGAACGGCAAGAGAGCCGTCCGGCTGCTGGTAGTGCTCCAGAATGGAGACCATCACGCGACTGGTCGCGAGCGCGCTTCCATTCAGGGTGTGAACGAACCGGGGCCTTTTATCATCCTTCGGCCTGTAGCGGATGTTCGCGCGACGGGCCTGATAATCGGTGCAGTTGGAGACGCTTGACACCTCGCTGAACGCGCCCTGAGCCGGCAACCAGGCCTCAATGTCGCAGGTGAAAGCCGCCTGCTGGGCGAGGTCGCCCGTTGACAGGATCGTCGTTCGATACGGAATCTCGAGTGCCTCGACAATCCCTTCGGCAGCCTCCCTCATCACCCCGATCTCGCTCTCGCTTTCTTCAGGACGGGTGAAGGAGAAGATTTCCACTTTGTGGAACTGGTGTATGCGTATCAGTCCACGCTCTTCGGTGCCGTAGGTCCCCGCCTCCCGCCTGAAACAGGGCGTGAAGCTCGCCAGTCGGAGGGGAAGATCGTCGTCCGACAGGATTTCATCGCGATACAGGTTCAGGAGCGGTACCTCGCTCGTCGGTATCAGGACAAGGTCGTCGTCTCTACATTCGTAGGCCTGCTCGCGGAATTTCGGGAACTGCCCGGATGCGAACATGCTCCGGGAGTTCACGAGATAGGGAGGGATGATAAGCTCTCGACCGGATTTGACGGCTTTGTCGATGAAGAAACAGACCAGCGCCCACTCGAGCCGGGCGAGATCGCCCCGGTACATGGGCCAGTTGCTTCCGGTCATCTTCGCGGCGCGACGAAAATCCAGTCCCCCATGAGTGCCGAGACCTTCGGCAACCTCGATGTGGTTGCGGAAAGGAAAATCCCACTGGTCGGGCGTTTTGGCTTCCCCGAAGCTCTTGACAATCACGTTGCCGGATTTATCCGGGGCTACGGGAGTGTCGGGAGATGGGATATTCGGAAGAACCTCTATCGCCCTGTTGAGTTCTTCCCGGATCGTCGCGAGCTCGCCTTCGAGTTTCTTTATCTCGGCGGACAGCGTCTTCATGGAACCCAGGATGTCGGTTGTGTCTTCGCCGGCTTTCTTTTTCGCTCCTATCTCCTTGCTTGCCCGATGCTGCTCAGCTTTTCTGCTTTCCACCTCGCCGATAAGCTTCCTGCGCTTCCTGTCCAGAGCGCGGATAGAGTCGAGGTCGGCGTCGGGTTCCCTTGCGAGCAGGCGATCCGCAGCTCCGTCAACATTGTTCAGGATGACTTTTATATCCAGCATTATGGATGTTGCGCTCCCGAAAGGGACTGAGGGGTGATATCGGGGGCAAGTATACGACGGGGCGGGATTAAGTCAATGCCGCGTATCGCGAGTCTTGATTCTTCATTTATGTTGTTTTATCTCTGCCCTGCGCATTGCACCAACCGATGAAACTGAAGTACAATATGGTGTTTGCAACTTCCATGGAGGTGCGCGTTATGAGGCTGCGCAACTACAGTCTCCTTATACCTTTTACTTTGCTCATTGCTCTTGCGATTGGATGCCAGGGGGGCGGAAGTCCGGCTGTGCCGGATGTCGGCGAGCAGGCTGCGCCGGAAATAACCGGCGGCACCCCGAGTCATGAGGGTATGGGCGCGGGATCCGGGCACCATCTTCTGGCGATTGTAGAGTGCGTGCTGGATGCGGAAGCCGGCGTGCTTGATGTGAACCCGCTCAGGAGTGCCGGGCAGCATCTGAACCTGCTCCAGTTGATCCCGATCTACTGCCATCCGCCGTCGGCATGCCTTGATTTCTGCAACCTGAAGATTGATGAGCCGAATTTCATCATCGAACTGGACATAGTAGTCACTCACCCGATACCGGACGCGTCCACGGACTGTTACGACTTGCGCGGGATCGGCATATTCAAGAGCACCGAGGCTCCGGGGTTCACCGTTGGCTCGGTCGCGACGCAGATACAGAACGCGGACGGCTATACGACCGCGTACGATGAGGATGGCTTCTACGATGCCGCTCTCAATCCCTATGTCGCGTTCAACAAGGGATTCGAGAAGCGGGTCTTCAGGAACCTGACAACCACAACCGAGCATGTGATCTGCAAGTTCCCGTCGTTCGATCCGAATGACGCGAAGTTCTTGTATGCGCTGGACGCATCGTGGGGCGATCCGAGTCTAGTCGATCCCGAGGACCCGCTGACCGACCTCAATATTCCGGAGCCGTACCAGGTCGATATTCTCTACATCGACCCGATAGCGGATGAGGTCGATGCCGAGGGTACCGCGGTTGTCCGGGTAAGGGACTGGCAGGCGAACGCGGGCGCGGCGGAGTTCGAGTGTCCCGACCTTTTCACCGGAGCCCAAGAGATGATCCAGGCGTACTCCAGTGACGGCACATACCACTACTATTGGAACATTCGGAACACCAACGGCGCCGCGGCGGGCAATTACCCTGTTCTTGCGAAAGCGAATGACGAATTCGAGACCCAGCAGGATCTCGTGGATCCTACGATCACCATTGAGCTTGACAACTACCAGATGGGTTACGCGAGTGTCTACGATTCCGAGTCCAACACCCGTCCGGTTGCGCATGCGACATCCGATAAAATCGCGGTTCAGGTCGGCGGAACAGTTCACTTCGATGCAACCGGCTCGACCGATGCCGAGGACGGCACTCCGGCGAGCTATAGCTGGGACGTTGACGGAAGCTGGTCGTTCGGCGGCGGCAATACACCTGAAATAGATTATCAATTCAATCAGACCGGAGTTTTCCCGGTCAATGTGAAGGTCACCGACTCGGGCGGCCTGACCGATATCCTTGATCTGCCGATTATCATCACGGTGACTACCGGAACCAACTCCCCACCGATCGCTGCGGCCGAGGCGTCCGACACGAATCCCGATCTCGACGAGGAGATCACTCTCGATGCGAGCGGTTCATCGGATATCGAGGACGGGAAGCCGCAGAGCTGGGATTGGGACCTGGATAACGACGGTCAGTATGACGACGCCTCGGGCGAGATCATCACCCACAGTTGGAGCGTCGAGGGAACGTACTATGTGGACGTGCTCGTGATCGACTCCGGCGGGTTGGGCGATATTCTCGATGAGAAGCTGGTAATCGAGGTCGAGGAAGTCACGAACCAGCCGCCGACCGCTGTCGCGTTCGCCGACAAGTACACGGCAGAGGTCGGCGAGGAGATAGTCTTCGACGGTACCGGGTCGTTCGATCCGGAGGACGGAGATGTCACGAAGTACTACTGGGATTTGCTGGGCAATGGAACGTACAATGACGGATTCACCGGCATCATGCCGTACAAGTACTGGCAGCCGGGAACTTACAACGTCGATCTCAAAGTTGAGGACTCCCACGGTGCCGAGGATACACTCGATGAGCTGCTGGAAATAGAAATCACAGGATTGCCGAACCAGCCTCCCGTGGCCATCGCGACCGCGGACAAGACGCTGGTGGTCGAGGAGGAGATCATTCATTTCGATGCCACCGACTCGTACGATCCCGAGGAAGGGGATGTCGCGGCGGTGATGTGGGATCTCGACGGGGACCGCATGTATATCGACGCGTTCTTCCCTGAGGTAGACTGGTTCTACACGGAGCCGGGAATATACGAAGTCGATGTGATGGTGTGTGACACGCCGGGGCTCTGCGATACCCTGGACACCGTTATTGAAATCCAGGTGCTGGAGGGCACGAACCATCCGCCTGTCGCTGTCGCCACCCAGGACAAGGAGTACGTTTACGAGGGCGACACGGTCTACTTCGACGGCGGTGGCTCATACGACCAGGAAGACGGGTACCCGACCAAATGGGAATGGGACCTTGATGAGGACGGGCAGTACGATGACGGCATTTTCCCGCTTGCCTCCTCCACCTACATGACCGAGGGCATCTACACCGTCGACCTTAAAGTGACGGACTCGGAAGGTGCGTATGACACGCTGGACGAGCTTCTTGTGGTTAACGTTCTCGAGGCCGGAAGCAACTTCCCGCCCAACGCGGATGCGGAGGTCAACTGCTTATTTCCCTACGCGGGCCAGGAGATCGTCTTCACGGACAACAGCAGCGATCCCGATGGCACGGTGGTCAAGTGGGAGTGGAACTTCGATGACGGATCCGGCTGGCACGATTACACATCGACGGAAGGAGACGC
>CAYLVL010000157.1:0-6429 GCA_964387135.1 uncultured Planctomycetota bacterium | reverse complement strand
ATCCCTGCCGATTCCGTCAAAGAATCGGCCTGAAGGAAAACTCCAGGTCCATCGGCTCATACGTTCCGGGAGGGTATTCCTCGTGGAATTCCATCAGCTTCGCAACCTGCGGGTGGAAACGACCGACCACCATGTACCTGTCACCGGCTTTCACACCCAGCGATGAGGGCGGCGGATCTCCACCGGACACCTGGATGCACCATATGTTCGGCGGGATGCCCGGTGGAGGCTGGTTCCCCGAATTGAACGACCGGACCACTCGAAAGACACAACCCTCCGCCTGCCCCGAGAGAATCCGCAGCTCTCCGGGCTCGGAAGGCGATCCCCAGTTGATTCCGGACAGATCGGCGTCATCCTCCCCGACGATCCTCCCGCCGCCCTTCACGAAATCCAGTACGCCCCTGTAGAACGGTCTCTGCCCCTGCCACACGCGAAACGTTATTTTCGTTTCCCTGGTTACATCCGGGTCAACCGTGAATCCCGAGATCCTCGCTTTTACGGTCCAGTCGCCCGGCGGCGCGTGCGGCTTCATCAGGCTGAGCATCTCTTCCTCGCCTGGAGCCTCGACCCAGCTCGGACGCACATCATCCTCGATCGGATAATTCACGCCCATGTGCGCGACATGCGTCCAGTTACGATACCCCCCAGTTGGGAGCTTCTCGGTCCTCAATCCCCAACCGAAATAGAACCACGGGTCCTCCCCGTCGAACGAGTCCATCCACGCGAATGTAGTGAATTCCGTGTAACCCGGCACCAATTGGCATTTCTTCGGCTTGTAGTAGTACTTCGGATAGATTGTCTTGTAGTGCTCCCAGCCCTCTATGCGCCCGACATAATTCCCCGCGGGCGCAGGTATCGCCATCTCGAGGAATTCCAGATTCATCGCGTTCGAGCCATGCTCGCCCTCGCGCCAGTGCCACATGCTGACGTTCAGCCGAATCCCGATCATGTTGCCCTCGTTCCCGAAGGGATGGAGACCGATTCCCCCGGATTCGAGCTGGAGCCCGATCGCGTGACGGTCATGAAGCGGTATCTCGCCCCTTACCCTGAGCGGCGTCTCAAACATGGCAGACCCGCTCCCTGCCGAACACCTCGGTCGTTCTCGCGACGATTATGTAGCTCAGAGCACCGGAATCCGCCTTGGCCACCTGCACCGTCTCGCCTACCGCCAGCTCTCCAAGAATCGGATGGCTCTTCAGACCGTAGTAAATCCGCCCGGCCGACGCGACGTCATAGACACGCCCCCCAAGCTCGTTTCGATAAACCGCGACAATCACTCCGACTCGCGTGTCGAGCGGATCGTCGCCGAACTTCGTCCGGAACAACCTACCGACACCGCCGGGATCGCCCGAGACCACATCGTATGCCTTGCACTCGTCTATCTCGATTACCCTTCTTACTTCCGTCGCCTGGAACGGCCTGCTTCCCGGCAATGGCAGGTCCATACCATCGCCGGTGACTCTGATTCCGTCTCCCGCCCTGAGCCATCTGTTCAGCGGAAGTCTCAGCGCAACGGGTCGCGCCGACTGCGACGCCGACGCGAGCATTATTTGCCCAACACGTCTTGCCATGACCTCGGTCGTTATTCTCTCGTCACGAATCGCCGGACCGTACACAAGCGCTTTCCCGCTCTTCGTCTCCTCATCGCGCACTTCCAGAAGCACCTGGCTGACCGTCAGATCTGCAAGCGGACCCGCCTCTACCCTCGGCCGCGCCCAGACAATCACGTGATAATCCGTCGCCTGCTTCTCGTACCGGCCTTCCTCGATCTCCGCCTCGTACTCCGCAAGCTCCTCGACCAGGTTCCTGACTTCATCGTTGTCCGGATCGTCGTCCGAGTAGTTGTCGATATACCCCGGAGCGTTCGCGATTATCTTGTGCACTCCGAGCGGAACCGCCTCGAATATGTACCAGCCTTCTTCATCCGCGGTCACATCGAAAATCTCTCCCGGATCGTCCCCGTCCAGCTTCTCCCGCCTGACCGCGGCATGAGCGATCGGAAGATTCTCGCCCTCCGGACTCGGAACCGCATCGTAGACTCTCCCTCGAATCCTGAAAAGCTTGTTGCCGTCCTCGTCCTCGACATACGGGCACTCGCCCGCCTTGTCCTCCACATTCCACTCGATCAGGACCGTCACGTTGATGACTTCTGTGCCGCCAACGATTTCCACAGTCGGCCTGCCAGCCAGCTCTCCCCCGAGAACCCGAACCGACGAGGGATCGTAGAGGTCGCCGTCAAGCTGGAAGTTCAGCTCTGCAGGCTGTGGAGGCTCATCGGAGCGTATCGGCTCCGACGGCTCCAGCGTGCCCTCCTCGTCGACCACCCGACACCATCCCGGCTGAGTGAAATCCGTTGGGGGAATGTAAATGGACCTAGTTGGAAGACGGCTCGTCTCAGAACGCCCGAAAATCTGAACCGCGCTGAAATCATCCTCGCTTCGCGCTCTCTCGGTCTCATCGAGCACCGCGACCTCATCATAAATCCAGCACGTCTTGAAGCCGTCCGGAAATCCTCTCTCCGTCACCACAAGCGTCCCGCCCTCGGCGCTTACACTCGCTCCCGCAAGCCCGGCAAGCTCCCGAATCACATCTCCCGGTGTCTTTTCATTTGCATCGAGAAAGACAACGGGGAAATCGATGCAGTCGATTACCAGCGTGTCCAGGTAATCGCCCCCGGCAGCCTTGAAGCACTCCCTGATTATGTCGTGCGCGCGCGGATACTCCTTCGCGAAATGCAGCTCGACTATGTCATCGAAGTCGAGCGAGTCGTACAGTGACGCCGCCCTGAGCGCCCGGTAGTCGTCCGCGATAAGCTTTCCGTTCCTGAATACCTCGCGCCGGAGCCTCGGGTGCCACGTCCGTCCGAGCGCCTCCTGGTACCCAGCGTCGAGCGAAACCGAGAAATCCCGAACCAGTATCCTCACATGATGCGTGCCCGCCTTGTTCGAGACAAACTCCCTCGACGTGACAAGGCCCCTGAAGCACTCCGCGTAATGCGTCACGCCCTCGCCGTCAACCTCCCCGACTGCCACGCCGATGATTACGCCGTCCTCGGGATCGCACTGAAGATAGACCGAAGGATCGGCAAACACAATCTCTACTTCATCGGGCTTGACGCCAAGCTGCATCACCATCTCCAGCCTGACAGCCTTGTTGCTGATATCGGTTCCCTCTTCAAACAGGTCGGCCCCGGCCAACGGAAGGATCTTGACCAGGGCCTTCACCGGCCTGAGAATCGCCGCTCCGTGCTCCTTCAGCCTGTCGAGGATGTCACCCGGTACACCCTTCGCGTAGCGAACGACAACATCCCCGCCGTCCGGTATGCCACCGCCCGCTTTCCTGCTGATCTCGTCGTTCTCATAGTCGATCTCGTAATCGACGCCTTCCTCGTA
Organism: uncultured Planctomycetota bacterium; assembly: GCA_964387135.1. Classification (GTDB taxonomy): domain Bacteria; phylum JAJVIF01; class JAJVIF01; order JAPKYR01; family JAPKYR01; genus CAYLVL01. The sequence goes on along the minus strand of CAYLVL010000157.1, from coordinate 3,037 downwards.
TGTCGTGTCGCCGTCAGGCGATGTGACTACTATCGTGTCCCAGAGACTCATCAGTCCAGCTCCTCCGGCGTCGTTCCGTAAAGCGTCACCATTTTCTGCTTGCGATGCGCCGCCTCGGCGCAGAGAGCCGACTTCGTTGTCGGATCAAGCACCAGGACTGCCAGCGGATACTCCGCCAGCCCAAGCACCGTACCGGCGGCTCCTATCGTTCTCGCCAGGACCGTGCCGATGTCGAACCCAAGCCCGACCGGAGAATCTACCGGCTCCGCTATCGATGCACCCAAAGGGGTACTGTCAAGCGTCGGGTACCTCTCGGTGAATCCAAGCGGATTGTTCCGAGACCAAACGCCCTCGATAGTGAAGCCGCTCCCCACCATTCCACCGTCCAGATCTCCGGTCACCCAGCCGATCGGAACCGGCCTTACCGACACACCCTCGGTATCCCATCCGATGCCGATCCGATTCCACTTAGCCAGCGAGTAGCCAATGGGGCAGTTCGTACCCTCCGGCGCGAAGAACGCGAACAACGTGACCCCGGTCACATCGAACTTGAGCGACACATAGAGCTCCCGACTATCACCGTCGTAGCCGATCGTGTAATCCTCTTCCGGGAGCTTCTGCCACGACTGACCGCCGTTCTGGCTCCACGCGATCCTCAGGCTGCTCGACGGCCACTCGCCAAGGCGGAAACACGGCCTGCGGAAGTCTATCGTATCCTGACCGCCCCGACGGGAGTCGAGCTTTATCCGTATGAGATTCTCCATTGCTCTGGTTCAGGGATTCCCGGCTCGATCACGCCCCTGATACGCTCAAGGTGTAAGCCGCCAGATCCTCATCGAATCCGTCCCCCACACGGCCGCCGACCAGAACCTCACCCGCATTCCCGGAGCCGTCAAGCGGATCGGGATTCAGGACATCCGCGCTGATGGCATCCCCTCGCGACTGGAAATCGCCCGAGTCCGTGCAATCCCCCCAGCTCCCGCCGACCGACAACGCCAGGAGAAACTCGAACCCGATCCTCCCCCCATCCGGCCAAACTACCGGCCCACGGTAGATCCTGTTCGTGTTCCCGTCCGTCCCGTATCCCGTCAGACCGGACACCATCGGCACCACTATCGCGTCGTGAGACAGATCATCCCCGTCGGAGCCGGTATTATTCGACCAGAACCCGAACCAGTCCAGGTTCGGCTCGGCATCCCGACTCAGGTCCATGTCCTGATCGTCGGCAGGATTTAATCGATAGGCCTCTTCAGTGACTGTCTTCGATGAGCCCGACTGGTTCTCCACCGACACCTTGCAGCACAGCCTCCCCGACGGCCACAGTCGCCAGATGATCTCCACCGGGTAGTCGATGCAGCTTGAGATCGATGCATTCCGCATGTACCCGCTCTGGCTGATTTCCAGATACCGGCCCAGGTACTTCTCAACCTTGAGCTCCGTTCCCCCCGACGGATACAGGACATCGCCACTCAGGCCCTGCACGGTGAAATAAGGACAAAACAGCAATGGCGGAATCGTCCCGGATTCCACGGCCTCGTGCCACGTTCCGTTCGTCTGGTACTCGAACGAAGTGATGCCGACCTTCGATCTGTTGAAGACCAGCCTGAACGCTTCCGTAGTCACGGTGATCAAGCCGACGCTAACCGTTATGTCGAATCCGTCGCTCATGGCTGTATCCGGTATCGGATTGAGGCCCCTTCCTGATCCGGGACGCAACCGAACCGGGCGCGCGCACATTTCCGCACACCCCCGGTCACGCCCCGGATCCGCTGGTTTGGAAGGAGGCTCTTATATGGTGGTTATCCTGGCCTGAAGATTGGCATGACGCGGATTGCCCGCCGGCGAGTCGCCCTCCTGCGTTACTATTCTCACCCAGAAACTGTCGGTGCCCCCCTGCTCCATGTTCCCGAACACCACGTCCGATGTGCCGAACGTCCCCGGCGTACCGCTGTCGTCCTCCGCTATCTGCACCCGCGATTTCCCGTCCGAGATGCAGATGTTCGCCTCGTCGTCCTCCGCCACGCCGGTGTTAAACACGACCCACAGCCCGGTAGCGAGCTCGTTCTCCGTCGAGCCGTCCGCGACTATGCTCTTCTCCACCGGATCGTTGCCCTCGTACGAGACATCCACCTTCGATGTGTCCGCCTTGACCACGACGTTGTACGTTCCGATCGCCGTCGTCTGAAGGTACTTCGTCTCGTTGATGGCCCGGATTGGCGTATTCACGACATTCGTGAAATCCCCGTCGGGAAGGATCCGCACCCTCGCGTCGAACCCGTCCGCATCGCCCACATTCTTCACCCACAGGCGCTTGTTGGACGACTGGTTGCCCGCAACGATGATCCCCGGGTTCCACCCGATGTACACCTTGGCCTGGTAGCTCTGCCCCGGGTCCAGATCGGCCACACCCAGCGTCACGCCGGGAATGATGTAGTTCACGTCGTTCCCGTTGGTCGTGATGTCGTCCACGTGGTAAGAGCTCCCATCCTTCCTTGTCACATCACAGTCCCAGTGCCCATTGCCCGAGTCATAGGTGAAATCCAGCGTCAGCTCGTCCGGCGGAGCGTTGCCGCCCCCCTGGTTCGGCGACTCGATCACCGATGCGCCCGTCAGCGGCGTACCGGTCGTGTTCTCGTGCCGAATGAGCGTTTCGGTTGTGCAACCCTCGTTCTCGTATACCTTCAGTTCCGCAGACATTTCCTGCTCCTCTCAAATTTCCATCGCATGCGATATGCAGCGCCGACCATTACGGCACCACGATCAGCTCTATACGGAAGCTGAATCCCTCTGTCTTCCCGACAATCGCTTTCGTCTCGAATGACCGGATGAGCACGTCCCTTTCCTCGTACCCGTCATCCAGCACGCATGTCGCGCCGGTCGACTGGCAGGCCTGGTGAAGCGTCTCGATCGCGTTCTTCACACCCGGCGTCATGTATTTCCCGGCAAGAACGATCCTCTCCCCGACTACGCCGACCACATGCACCATCGCCCGACCCAGCGTCGCTTCGCTGGCTATGCCGAGTTCGTTCTCATCCTC
>CAYLVL010000156.1:0-6431 GCA_964387135.1 uncultured Planctomycetota bacterium | reverse complement strand
CTATGAGATCGTCTTCCAGAAAAAATACTCCCGCGCCTGCTCCGACATAGATGCCGTAATCCTGCCAGTCGGGACGGTCAAACTCCTCGATCCACGCGCCCCATACGAAGCCGAAGTTGTCGTCACCCACCCCGCCGCGAGCCTCGCTCTGGCAGAAATCGAGACCGTATTCCCAGCTAAGATCCCTGATCTTGATGCTTGCGGTATAGAGCTCGTCAGCGTCGTTCACTGTAGCCTGATTGATCCCGGCGCCGATCGCAATACCGCTCAGGAAATCAATTCCCCCTGCGAGAGCTCTACAGGGCATCAGCAGCATTACTGCGGCCAGACCGGAAGTCATCAATATCCTGGCGATTCCCATCGTCATGCTCCTCAGAAATGATAGTAAACAACAAACGAATAGAGCGATGGATCGAAATATCCCCACTTAAGCTCCATTCCCCATCGCCTGCCTTCCCAGCCCATGGCGGAGACATACCCGAACGAGTCCTCGTAGCTGTTCTGCTCGAAAACATGACCGAATCCCACACCCAGCCACGGGGTGTTATTCTTTTCCTCATGGAGGTTATAGCGGTAGATCAGCCACGCGAGTACAAGCTGGTCGATCTCGTCCTCCTTGTCGTTGTCGTAGAAGACCTCGGCGCCTATCTCCAGCCAGTCGTCCCAGTACTTGCCGCTGAGTACGCCCGGACCGACATCCTCATCGCCGAACCCTCCACCCAGACCCACGGACATGTTTCCGCCGAAGTCCCAATCAAGCGCATAAGCGGGGGACGCAACCAGGAATATTAGCGCAGCCAATGGAAGTAGGATCGATAGTCGCAAGACGGCAGCACCTCCACCTCTTCGACTGAAATAGTCAACGATCAGTTCAGCCCGGAAAACCGGGATGCTCGAAGCGTATTGTAGGCGATCCGGGGCATTAAATCATGTCCGGACGTAGAAGGGAGTCCGGGCACCAAAAAGGCCGGCTTAAACCGGCCGGAGGGTCAGTATCGTCACAAAAGCAACCGCTCCGAGACATTGTGCACGGAGCGCCTGCTCCAGAGCAGCCTCTGCGATTGCGCGCTGCTACTCCTCGAGGAAATGGTAGTACGCGACAACCGAGAAGATTCCCGGATCGAACCAGGAATACTTGAACTCGAGTCCCCACTCCTCGGCATCCCAGCCGATGAGGCCGACGGGGCCGAATGAGTTCTCGAATCCCGAGTATTCCTCAAAAATCCCCGCGCCGCCGATTCCCACGTAGACAGCGCTCTCTTCCTGGACATCGAGGTCGTAGCGGTAAGCGATCCAGGCCATGCCGACCTGATCGTACTCGTCCTCTTCATCCCCGCTCCAGTAAACTTCGGCTCCGAGCTCCCACTCCGGATCCCAGTACTTGCCGCTGAGGACGAACGGTCCAGGATCAATGTCCTCGCCGAAGCCTCCGCCCAGACCTATCGAGAACGTGCCGTACTCCATGTAGTCCTGAGCGAAGGTCGGGGTGGCCACAAAGAGCAATGCCAATGCGGCCAAGACTACCAGTGCCTTACGCATATTCTATGTTCTCCTCCTTATCGGTATGTTTGCGCAGGCCGACACGGCGGCCGACCTGTCGCTCTTAATAGTATCCCGTATTGTAACCCATTTAAGCCGATTAAAGCTAATCGGTCGCCTCGCCTTGTCAGCGCCTGAAACTCGGAGGGACATCCTTCTCCGGATCAAACTCCAGTCCTGCTTCTTCTTTCATCTCCCTGATCTGCCCCTCATCGAGATACGCGCCTATCGCCTGCATGTCCTCCCATCGGCCCATCAGCGGGTAATCCTTCCTCAAAGGATGCCCCTTGAATTCCTCATCCAGGAGAATTCTCCTCTGATCCGGATGGCCTTCGAATTCTATCCCGACGAGATCGAAAACCTCCCTCTCCTGGAAATCAACCGACGGCCATAGCTCGATTAGAGACTGGGTTACGGGATTCTTCCTGTCCTTGATCACGACAACAAGCGCGATTCTCTCAAACCGGGGCACCGGATCGTCTTCCCTGAACGGAAGATGCGCGAGGTTGTAAACCACCTCAAATTGATCGACCTTGTCGATTCCCGTCACCGCGCGGCAGTAATTGAGAGGAAGAATGTCGTTCTCTTTCAGGAAAAAGGCTACTTCCCTTACCAAGCCCGGCCCGATGATGAGCGCGGGCTCATCCGCCATGCGACCGTCACGCCTCTCGACATCCGGGAAGCGACTCGCTACTTCAGCAAGAAGCTTCTCGACGACATCGCTCCATTTCCTGCCGCCTTCTGGCTCGGGAGGTTCGGGAGGGGGAGCAGGTGCTTTGGATTTCCTTCCCATTCTCTGAGAAACGGATTCAGGCTCGTTTTCGTCGAGCCAGGGTTTCGCTGTCGATGATTCTCTGAAGTTTCATGAAGCCGTCGATGAGGGCTTCGGGACGGGGAGGACACCCGGGGATGTAGACATCGACCGGGACAATAAGGTCCACACCGTTAACGACATTGTATGTATTGACGTAGGGTCCGCCGGAGATTGCGCACGAGCCCATGGCGATGACTTTCTTGTGAGCGGGCATCTGGTCGTAGAGGAGCTTCAGTCTACTGGCCATCTTCTGGTTGACCGTGCCCGAGACGATCATGAGGTCGGCCTGACGCGGTGTTGCGCGAAAAACTTCCGCTCCAAACCTCGCGAGGTCGTAACGCGCGCTCATCGTGATGATCATCTCGATAGCGCAGCATGCAATGCCAAAGGTGAGTGGCCAGATGCTCGACCTTTTCGCCCAGTTCAGGACGGAGTCGATGGTGGTCAGCAGAATGCCGGCCGAATATTCCCTGTCAAGAAGACCCATCTGTATCCTGCTCTGTAAGCCACTCGGGCGGCTCGTCGGGAAGGATGAACGTTGTCTGGATCACCTTCATGTCCGCCGGGACCTCCGCGGTCCCGAAAACCCTCATGCCTCTTTCCTCGAAAGCCGACTTCCAGAATTCCGCCACGCTCTCCTGCGGGAACTCGTAAGCTTCCACCGGGAAGAGCTTGTGCGACAGAACCAGGTTCTTTACATCCGCAAAGAGCCTGTCGGATTTGACATTCCTCACCACCCGTCTTCCTCCGGTCACGCCCCGACTAGTCCCACTTGAGGTATCCCTTGCGCCACGCGTAGCCCCACGCGATCGCAAGAAGGAAAATGAAGAAAAGCATCTCGCCGAAGATCGCGAAACCGAAATTCTGAGCTTCCGGAATTCCAAGGGTGGCGGGCGCGTAGCTGTACTTCGGCTTCATCGAGAGAAACGCAACGGCCCACGGATAGAAAAACGCGATCTCGACATCGAACAGCAGGAAAAGCAGGGCGAAATAGTAATAGCGAAGGTTGAACCGAATCCACGCCGGGCCCACCGGCTCCTCGGCGCACTCGTACGTGGTGTACTTCCGTCCAACCGGCTGTCTGTACCTGATAAGCCATGCCGCACCAAGTCCGACCATGGCAAACAAAAGCGCGCCGACGCCGAAGAACAGCACCCACGAGAAGTCTATATATGTCGGCGGAATGTAGCTGGTCGGCATGGCTAAAACCGCCCCTGAAATCACAGGGACTCGACGCAATTTAACGGCGGTAGTGTACCGACCGGGCATCCGAAAATCAACCGAGAGACTCCAACCAATTGCAGGGCATCAACAACACAGGTTCAGGTGAGCTTAGAATATTCCGTCCCAGGGAAGCATGGCGAGAAATGCGTCGTCGCCGCCGTGCGATGTGACTATGTAGGTACCCTCGCCGGGATCGAAATCCAGCGTTTCCCAGAAGTAGCCAGCGATCAGGATCATGTTGCCGACATCGGAACCGCTTGCCCAGCCGATATCGCGATTGGGCCCGTGGTAGGCCCTTGCCCAGATGAGGCTGCCGTCAATCTGGATTCTGCTTATGAAGGCATCGTAGTCACCCTCGGAGGTGAACCCCAGGACGCCGGGACCGGGGTCGAGGTCGGCGGTATCGGAGAAGAAGCCGCTGATGCACGAGGAGCCGTCCGGGTTGACATCAATACCGCAGACGCGATCGTCGCCGGGACCGCCGAAGGTCGATACGCCTAGATAGTTGCCGGTAAGGTCGTACCGGCAGATAAAACCGTCGTCCCTTCCCTCGGAGGTTCTGAAGTCGGATGACAGACCGGGATCGAAATCCACACCGTTCCAGAAGTAACCGCCGATTTGGATCATTCCTCCATCGCCCGCGCCGAGGGTGCATGCCATGTCGTCCCCGTCGCTTCCCCAGGTTGCTGACCAGCGATAGTTGCCGTCGGGATCGAAGCTTGAGACAAATGCGTCAAGGGCACCGCTACAGAGATGCTGGTCTACTCCCGGACCGGGATCGAAATCCGCATCGCCCTTATAGCAGCCGGCCATGTAAATGTTGCTGTCGGGTCCGAGGACAACCGCGGATGGCAGATCGCCCCAGGCGCTACCCCAGGCTTTCGACCATACGAATGCGCCGGACGATGTGAACTTGCTCAGGAAGATGTCGCACGATCCGTGGGAAGCGTAGAGATGCTCGCCGGGCCCCGGATCCATGTCGCAGGTGCCCATTACTCCCCCAACTACGTAGACATTGCCTGCGTTATCCGCAACCAGCGAGGAACCTCTCTCGTAGCCTGAATCCGATCCCCAGACGAGTGACCACTGGTAGTTGCCGAACTGATCGAACTTGCTGAGGAAGATATCCTGGCTCATGTCGTTGGAAGTCTTCTCATCCACGCCGGGACCTGGATTGAAATCGCACGTGCCGGCGAAATAGCCTGTCACGTATACACCGCCCGACCCGTCGAGCCCGACCGCATTGGCGTATGAGTCGTGGTACACGTCCTCCTCGCCGCCCCAGGTAGCCGCCCAGAGGAGGTTGCCGGAAGGAGAGAACTTGCTGAGAAAAATGTTGTCGTAGCCGCGTGATTGCAGCCACGCTTCACCCGGACCTGGATCGAAATCGACCAGTCCCTCGAATACACCGCTGACGTAGACATTCAAGCTCTGATCGAGGGCGAGCGAGAGGGTCTTGTCGTTTTTCGATGCGCCCCAGGCGAGCGCCCAGCCGCGATGCTGCCTGATTGTTATTTCCAGCGGCGTATCGAGCGTGTCCACAGAGCCGTCATCATCAGTCGCCCTGAACTGCACGCTGTACACGCCAACCTCATTCCATGTATGAAAGACCTCTACGCCTTCCTCATCGAAGGTTCCGTCGTTATCCCAGTCCCACTCATAACTCACGATAGGACCGAAGTCGCCGTCGTAAGAGCCGTCATCGAAGAACCTTACCGGCTGGTTCACATTCTGGGTGAGCGGGAACGCATCGGCGATCGCGACCGGTGGAAGCTCCTCGGCATAGATGGTCAACTGGATCGGCCGGTCGAGTTCGTCGGTTTCCGATTCATCATCCACGACGTTGAGCATGACCTCGTAGGTTCCACCGTCAGGATATGAGTGCTCGCAGATCTGGCGGAAATCGTCGAACTCGCCGTCGTTCTCGAAATCCCACGCGAAAGCTATCACTTCCTGCCCGAAGCAGTCGTTGTCGTGGGAGGAGAAGGCATCGAACTCAATCGGGTCATTGACGAAAGCCTCGACGGCGCTGAGCTCGGCGACAGCGGTAGGCGGGAGGGTGATGATGTCGATTTGCATCGGCTCCCTGAGCTCGTCCATCTGGCCTTCATCGTCAGTGACCCGGAATTGCACGAAGTAGGTTCCCGGATCGGACCACGCGTGCTCCACTTCCGAGCCTTCCTCGTCATAGACGCCGTCAAGGTCCCAGTCCCACTCGAACCTGACGATGTCACCGCCGTCGGGATCGAAGGAGCCGTCATCGAAGAACAAGACCGGCTCGCAGGTAACCTGCGGTTGAGGCTCAGCCGAGGCCCTGGCGAGAGGACGACCAGTACCTGCAATCTCGACGGGATGCACCTGCCAGGCGTCGATTGCTCCGAGATTCGGATCGAATCCGATGTCCACTACCCTGACCAGGAGCGGGTATACTCCCGGACCGATTCCTGTCTCGTTCTCGATCTCTCCCGAAAACATGAAACTCTCATCGCCCGATGGCTCGGAGAAGGCGAATGAAGTTGTCCCGCTGAAGAGATCGGGAGCCTCGATGGTGACCGACGAGATCGTGTCGCGGCCCTGATGGTCGTGAACCTCGATGCTAACTCGGGCCGACGAGCCCGCGGTTTCATTGAGCCCGGCATCCACATCGACCTTGATCCTGTAGGCTTCCTGGCAGTTTGCCTCGGGAGGGAAATCGACGATGGGATCGATCACCGGGCCGTCAGGCGGATGCCAGCTCCCATCGACCGCGTAGCCGAAATCGATGATGCCGTCTGGAAGCTCGATGCGACAGGTTTCCATCTCCTCGAAACCTGCCGGGAATATGCAGCGCGTGTCCCACTTGAAGAAAGCGACG
>CAYLVL010000155.1:0-6437 GCA_964387135.1 uncultured Planctomycetota bacterium | reverse complement strand
GTCGCGGAGCGGTACTTCCAGTGCGCGGGAGATCGCCTGAAGGGTTCTCATCCTCGGCTCAACCCTGGAAGCTTCCAGGTTCTTGATAGTCTGAGCGTCAACGCCTGCTGCATCAGCCAACCTGGGTTGACTGAGACGCTTGACGCTACGGAACCGCCTCACGTTCTCGGCAAGTACATCGAGATTCATGGTTTCCCTCCTTTCGACTCCTGCGCCTATATTATACCATTTTGCATGAGTTTGTCAAGTGGTATAATTGACTTTTTTGCTCTTTTCATCTGCTTCAGAACGCATATTCCCGGGCAATCTCACTTGTGTGCTTCCTGCTGTTCCTGCCGACTTAGCTGGGTGCCGCATTTCGGGCAATACCTGCTTCCAGGCTGGGCGAGATTGCCGCAATTCGGACATCGAACTGCGGCAGCGGGCGAGATTACCAGCATCCGGTTGATCTCCTTCAGGAGCTCCTGGCTCTTCTTGTCAGGAAGTCCAGCATAGGCAATTAACCCCAAAAGGCTAAAGAAGAATCCAACAAGGAATGCGGAACATCCGCTGTAGCCTTTTTCAACTGCCAGCCAATGACAGGCTGTGCCGCTCACTATTGCCGCTATGAACAATACACCAGCAACATCTTCCAGCATGATTCTCCCCTTGCATTATCCAAACAGGTCACGCTGTCCGGATTGTGATTCTCTATTCGGTGATACGTCCGCTTCCTTGGGGTCGCGGCTCTGATTCTTGTCATCCTTCTCCCCCCTCGGTTCCGCCATCAGGCGGGCGAAGCCTTCGGGCCCCAAGATATTGCGGGCGTGCATCTCGCATTCTGCCCATGATTCCTCAACCGATTGAAAGAGTTGCCAGTCGAGGAAGCGCGGGCCCATGACCGATCGAACCGGGCGGTGCTCGCGGGAGCGGTCGCCTTTTTATGTGGATAGTAGAATCCGCAGTTGGTGAGATTATAGAGAAAGAGCTCTATTGAGGCAACAGCCCGTCCTCCGTGTACTACCGGCAGGCGGTCGGGTTTCCGGATGCGCACTCCCTTACGGTCGTGCCTCCGTGATCAGCCGCCGTGGGTGGCTTCCCAGTCGAGATAGAGCTGGTATATCTCGTTGAAGTTGGCCCAGATCAGATCGCCGTCGGCGACCTTCCTGTCGAAATAGTCACCCAGCACCTGGTCCCAGAAATCGAGCCTCGTCTGTGAGAGGGGTGATCCGTCGTAGAGCCCGGCGGGATCGTGCCAGTAGAAGACATTGATCTTGTCGGGGATGACGCCTGCGATCGCGTAGTCCACCGCGTCAGGCAGAAGCGAGAAGAAGTCCGGCTCGCTGCCGACCATGTGCGCGATCGATGTGCCGGAGATGTAGACGATCGGGCCCTCGGGGTCGTGGACCATCCAGTCGCCGGTAGTGCTTGGACGGATCGGTGTTCTGAGGCCGTCGACCGTCTGCGTGGGCGCATGTTTATAGGCGACCGACGCGCGGAACATCTGCTGCCCGCCGGTCGTGGTGAAATGAGCCACATACGCCGCCCAATTGCCGTCGTCGCCCCACCTCTGCTGGAAACCGCCGTTGCAGATGATCGTGTCGGTCACCCCGGCGTCGTCAAGCATGTCATGCACCTGCCCGAGATCGTATTGGGTCTCGTGCGCGTGCGTGTCCACCCCGTGCCCGCGAGCCTGCATGTCGGCAAACAGCGTCGGATCGTACATCATCGTGCCCTGGATGAACGTCCAGTCCGGCTGAAACGCGATCTTCGCGCCGTGATTGTCGAACACCTGCATCAAATCGCGAAGTGTCTCCGAGTAGCCGAGGTAGGTACTCTCGTTCAGGTACATTTCCTGCTCCTCGGCGTGCATCATGCTGACGATGTACAAGGGCGGCTGGGGATAGACGGGATCGATCACCTCAAGCATCACCCTCTGACAGACCAGATGATCGCTGCCGGTGGTTCGGGCGCGCACCCAGATGTCGTACTCGCCCGGATCGGCTCGCGTAACGATTCCGCTCAGGCCCCAGATACCGTCGCCCGCCTTATAGTCCATGTGCAGGGAGTCGTCGCCCATCGGCACATTGTCGGGTCCGACCGGTCGAAGGTCACATTGAACGAATGGAACATCGTCCTGGTGGTCCCAAACATGGCACGTGAACGAGATGTGGTTGTAGTTGTTGTTCTGGAGAGGTCCGGCGACGATGATGTTTCCGATCCGCCACGGCTCATCCTGCGGACCCGGCCAGCTCGCGTCTACTGTCACCGTCGCGTTTGTCGATGAGCCGGGAGGGAAGCGAAGCTGGAAGCCGATTGCGTGGCTCTCATCCGGACCGAACTCATGGTCTTCTTCGTCCTCGGCGAAAATGTAGTACGGATCCCAGGTGGTGCCGTCGGTGTAGAAATCGGCGTACGCGTCCGGCTCGAGGAATTCCTTCAGACCGTAGTTGGAGATGATCGCCTTGACATCGTAGCCGGTGAATTCGGTCGGGTTGCGAAGGACCATGGTGATGTCGGCGATCCGCTCGACCGGATCGAAGCCGGTGATGATGATCTGGAGGCAGTCGGGGCACTGCGGCGGTTCGAGAAACCAGGTGACATCGACATGTGCGCTTGAGTCGCGCATCGGGGTGGCCGACGCGATGCCATTCTCCGGATCGATCTGTATGCTCCACTTGCCCCAGCAGATGTGGCCGGAAGCCTGCTGAGCGAGACCGGTCACGCCAGGCACGGAATCCGGGGCGATCGGGCTTCGGGAGCATCCGATCGCGATGGGGATGAGAATAAGGATGATCAGGTATCTGAAACGCATGTGGTCACCGCCGTGATGGCCTTTCGGGTGTTACCTCTTGTAGCTTTTTGTATCCCGAAGAATTATACCACAGCGCGGGCCGCTACTCGGCCCTGATGCGCCGCTTGACGCCAAAACAGGCTGAAATCGACGCGGGAATGATAAAGCCGACGCTCAGACATGACGCTTCTCTGCCCCCCGGGAGCTTCTCGGCCCATACGAAGTCGATACACAGTGCGACCACCAAATACCAGCAGGCCATGATGGCGATTGCCAGGATCGAAATGCCGATGCATATACCATAATCGGATCGGTGCCCGCGGACATGCGCTCCAGCAACCTGAATCGGAGAGCCTCGCGAGGCCCCGAAGCTTCTCCGTTCTGCTCATCGCGGATGTCTCTGATTCCACGCTCAAGATTTAAGCCTTTCCCGGTCCCGCACGAGAGCCAAGCGCGGTCTACTCCATGCGCTTGCACATTGCGATGTCGGCGTTTGTGCCGCCGGACTCGACGCGCGCGTACACGAAGCAGAACCAGTCAGCATCATAGGAAATCGACGGTCGTCCCAACGCCAGCGCGCCCTCCGCGACTTTCTCGGGCTGCGCGGTGGTGCTCCCGAAAACACTCGAGCGCCAGATCGCGAGCTGGAACTCCTCGCGCTGACGGTCGGTCGCGAAATAGAGCATGTTCGTCGGTTCGTGCACGAACGGCTGCGTTTCCACATTGACCGTGTTCAGACTCGTAAGAGGGACAGGATCGTCGTACAGACCGCCGCCCATCGACTGCGCCGCCCACAGATTCTGCTTCGACAGTGGATCGCCAAGGTCATAGGTGTCGAAATAAAGCCATCCGCTGGTGACCGCGAAGTAGGGATTGTCCTCGCCGAGACCGGACATGTCGACCGGTGGCCCGATCGGTACCGGCGCGAGGGTGAAGTCGGGATCGGTAGTGTAGAGAGTCGTCGGCTCGAATGCCTCCCCGTCGAACTCCTGCACCGTGCAGAATCCCTCGAGTCCGGTGCTTGTGACGGACGGCGCGGCGATATGCATCGGCAGCGCCTGGAACAGGTTGATATCGGCGTTCTCGACCGTCCATCCGGTCCACCACGAGGGGCCGTCAGGTCGCTCGGCGATGTAGATATCGAGCGTCTGCGGCACCGATTGACCCGGACGCTCCTCCCCGATCGGTCTTGTGATCGCCGCGGCGAGCGCGACCATGTCGAGTGTTATGTAGGCGAAGGCAAGGCGGTTGCCGTCGGGGTAGAGGAACGGTGCGGTTTCCCAGCCGTCGGTCGATATCGGCGATTTCAACTTGATCGGCACATCCCACTCAGGGACGAGATGTTCGAGCGCGAGGAAGGTGATGCTCGTCTGGATTAGCGGATCGGTGTCGGTGTCCGCCGCGACAAGCGTCACCTCTCCCACCGGAGTGCCGGTCCAGATCGCCTCGTATGTGCCGTCGCCGCGATCGGTCAGCGGGGAGATGTCGCCGTAGTTCGAGGTGATCTCGATCGGTCTGCCGGGAAGCGCGACGGTTCCGTTCTGAAGCCGGGTGACAGTGACAATCACCGTCCTGATCTCCGGATTGTCCGGATTCAGACGGGAGACGGCGATACGCATGTCGGGATTGTCGTCCGGCGGGGTGATGGGATCGGTCCCGTCGGTACAGGCGGCCATGCTCGCGGCAAGAATGACGAGCACGCATGCGGGGATGATTTTTCGGCTCATGCGGTAATTGTAGAGTAGAACGGATTGAACGGCAAAGCGGGGATGATGGTTGCCGGGACTCGGAGATCCCACATCACAGATGTGGGTCTACCGAACCCCTCTCACTCTCCTCTGCTTCCCCGATATTTCCTCAGCGCACCGAGGGCCTTATAGCGCCAGATCAGCCTGAGGTATCGCATTATTGTCCGCGCGACTCTCAGCTTGCTCGCGCCGCCCTTAAGATCATATCTCAGCGTCAACGGAACCTCCCCGACCCTCGCCCCGATGTGTGCGAGCTTGATCAGAAGCTCCGCCATGCAGACGAAGTTCGGCTCTTCGACGAGCTTGTCACCATAGATCCTATGACCTAGGCCGAGAATGCGACCAGTGTAGAGACGGAAGCCGCACGTGTAGTCCTTCGCGCCTTTTACATGGAACGCAAGCTCGAGGAGGAATGATGCTCCGCGACTTAAGACTTTCCTGTGAGCTGCAAGCCCGATTTCCTCCCCCTTCTCATCCTCCTCGACGTGGTAACGGCTGGCGATGATGATATCGAGATCGTCCGCAATCTGCTTTCGGCGCATGCGTATGGAGAGCGCGGGATCGTGGGTGTTGTCGGAGTCGAGCGCGACGACCGCGTCGTCATCGGTGGTTATCCCCGCAAGATGCTTAAGGCCGGTTTTCATCGCGTTTCCCAGCCCGCGATTCGTCCCGTGCGTCAACACGGTCATCGGGATGCGATCGGACCACTCGCGAAGGATCTCGGGAGTGCGATCGCTGGAGCCGTCATCAACAACAATCACATGACGGCCTTCATTCTCGAACTGGAGCTTCGAGATGGCGTCAAGAACCGCCGGTAGACCGGCTTCTTCGTTGTATGCGGGCAGAAGGAAGTAGATCACGGCTGCTGGTGGCGTGAATTATAGCAACAGCTTCTATCGCTCCGCGAACGCGCAGATGTCGCGGTAGTCGCATCGGGAGCATACCGACAGATCGGGAGTCGGGGTGAAGTCATTCCTGTCCGATGCGTCTGCAATCGCCTTCACTGCATCCACAGCGCGCTTCAGTGTGATTTGGTCAAGATCGAGCTTCACGTCGGTCGGCGGATTGAGAAACACGATGTGCGCATCGATGGCCGACGGCTCGATACCCATCCGCGACGCCACAAGATGACTGTAGAGCGCAAGCTGCAAGGTGTAATCCTTCGCCCTCGATCGAGCCTGCTCCGGATCGATCCTGCCCGACTTGTAGTCGATGACCATTACTTTGCCGTTACACTCGGCAACAAGGTCGATTGTACCGAGCACAAGTTCATCCGTCTCACCGAGCGGTCCCATCAATCGGAACTCGCGTTCGACATCCTTGCAGTCTCGTATCCCGTCGAATACCGGCAGACTCAGCGCGCCTGCAATCATGCCAGAGAGGTCATCCAGGTATTGCTCAACAGGCAGGACATTCTCCTCCAGAAGCTTCCTCGCCGACTCTCGAATCGCGCTCTCATCCGCATCGAAAGGCACTCGCTCCATCAGTTCATGCGCGAGTGTGCCCCAGACGCTCGCGGGAAGCTCGAAAGCCTCGGCAGCAGGCTCAACGACATCCTCGGCACTCTCTTCCGCATCCCCGGCGACCGCCCGAGGAATCCCGCCGATGAGCGGCAGCTTTTTCATCGTCGGCGCATGCCACAATGCCCGGTACGCGTACATCCTCGGGCATTTCTCGAACGATGCTATCTCGGTCGCGGTGATGAGATACCGTCGCGATGTGGCCTCCGGGAGGTCGGGAATCGAGTCCAGAATGGCCCTGAGCTCTTCGATTCTGTCGGGATCGGCTTCCGGACGTTTCGGCGCAGGGATCGACTGCGCGCCCTCATGGATGACTCGAAGAATCGGAAGCGGAGTGTTCCGTTCTCGTTTCGTGACCGGACCGGGGCCGGAGTCGGGATCCTGCGGACCGGCGAC
>CAYLVL010000154.1:0-6505 GCA_964387135.1 uncultured Planctomycetota bacterium | reverse complement strand
CCCGAAGAGAATCGCCCCCCGCCGGTCGAGGATTCCCGACCGGCGGGGGGCGATTCTCTTCGGGAGCGGATGCAGCGGGAGTCGGGCGCGCCGAAACCAGCCGATCCCGAGGCAGAGGGGGAGCCATCGACATCACCTTCCGACAGAGATGAGGGCCTCGAAGGGGCAAAAGAGGCTTTGAAAAGGCTGGGTTCGACTCCGCCGCCTGAGAAGAAGGAGCCTCCGACGACTTCGGAGCAGCCCCCGCAGCCGGAGCGCGAAGAAATACGGGAAGAAATATCCGATGAGAACGAGCAAGCTGCGCCACCCGCGAAGGTCGAGGCACCGGAGCCCAGGAAGGACGCGCTTCGGGCGCGTATGGAGGAGTTGCTTGAAAGGCAGGAAGCGGCAGTGAAGAAGACCCACATCGCCGCGCCTGCCGAGAAGGGAGAGCCGACGGAGGCTCCGTCGGCCGAGATTCTCCACGAAGAGGAAGAGCCGGTTGAGATCGCGAAGAAGCCCGAGGTCGAGAAGGAAGTCGAGATCGAACTTCCTCGTGCCAAGCAGGCGAGAGAAGCGGTCGGCGCAGCGTCCGATGCGGCCAAGCCGACGTTGCCGCCGTCGCCCGCTGCCCTATCGAAGGATCCGGGAACCTCGCTCAAGAGTGCAAAAAGGGTTCGGATGAGCGAGCCGGAGACAGAGTCGGAGCATGATTCGGATGGTCCGGATGAGCCGCTTGAGGCGCCTGATGAACTTGAGAAGGTTTCGGCTGATGGTTTTGCTCCGCTGAGACGGATCATTAAGGATCGCGAGGGCAAGGGGGCAACGCGACCCGGCGAAATAGAGGCCGTCAGGAAAGGAAGGTCGGCGGGGAAAGCGAAACGCGACATGAAAAAGGAGGATGCTTCGGAGAAGAAAGCCAAAAAGAAACCTCCGAAGCCTGTCGAAGTCAAACCCCCCTCGCCCCTGTCGGGCCTGATGCTGGTCGGCGCGGGCGTCTGTCTTACAGGTGCCGCAGTGGCACTGATTATCGGTTATACGGGACCGGGGCCGGTGGTCCTGGGGGCGCTGGGACTGGGACTTATTGCGGCATTCGGCATGTCAAACAGGCGATGGCTCGGGGTGGTGCTCTCAAGCAGGGGTATGAGGTACTCAACCAACGTGGGTACGGTGATCCTGAGCCTTCTCGGCATACTCATTTTCCTGAATGTGCTGGCCTACAGGTATCACTATCGATTGGACCTTTCCTCGGAGGGTCTGCACTCGCTGTCGCCACAGACCCTCAGCGTGCTCGAGGACATCAATCGGGCGGGTGAGAAGATTACCGTGACGGCTTTCGCTCCGCCGCAGAGCGGCTACAGGGCGGTGATCGAGAA
Organism: uncultured Planctomycetota bacterium; assembly: GCA_964387135.1. Classification (GTDB taxonomy): domain Bacteria; phylum JAJVIF01; class JAJVIF01; order JAPKYR01; family JAPKYR01; genus CAYLVL01. Next base: position 5,150 of record CAYLVL010000154.1, on the reverse strand, counting down.
GCAGATGGACCTGTACCAGTACCACAGCCGCTATCTGGACTTCGAGTTTGTTGATCCTGATGTTCACAGGGAGCTCGCCGAGAGCAAGGGCATAACGAGGAATCCGTCCGTTCTGTTCGAGCTTGGAGACAATCGCTCGATCGTGACGGATATCGACGAACCGCATTTCACCGCGGCGCTTCTGGCCGTCAGGCAGACGCACTCAAGGATAGTCTCGTTCCTGTCGGGCCATGGGGAGGCCGATCCGTTCACCGACGACAGGGATCAGGCGGGATTGAGCAAATTCAGGGAGCAATTGGAACTTGAGGGATACGAGGTGAACGAGCTTCGGATTCCGGAAGCGAGCGGCGTTCCGCCGGAAACCAGCCTTCTCGTTATTGCCGCTCCGCAGAGAACGATAGGGCAGCAGGAAGTCGGCGAGATAGAGGAATACCTCGACGGCGGGGGCAGCGTGATGCTCTTCCTTGAACCCGGCATTGACGCGGGGCTCAGCGAGCTGATGGCGAAGTACGGCATCATGCAGGATGAGGGCATCGTGCTGGACGATCAGCGGAATTACTACAGCGAGATAATGAGCCCTGTGGTTGTGCCGAATCCGGAGCATCCCATAACGAAATCACTTGAGGAAGGCCTGGTTGTTTTTAATGCAGGCGCCCTGACATACACCGCGGTATCCAGGCTGCCGGGCATCAACATCGAGAGTCTGGTGAAGTCCGAGCTCTCGAGCTGGCTCGAAACGGGAACCGAGCTTAAGTACGATGCCGGCTCGGACGAGAGGGACGCCTACGATATCGCTCTTCTGGCCACCAGGGATCTGAATCCTCCTGAGACAAGAGTGTCCGAGCCGTCCGAAGAAGCTGAGGCGGTGTCGGAGCCCGGGGACGAGAACTCTCAACCGGCCCGGGTCGCGCAGTTCCTGGTGATAGGCGACGCGAGCTTCGTCCAGAACGCCAATTACGAGGATTACTACAACAAGGACTTCGCTCTGAATGCGGTCGGCTATCTGGCCGCGCGGCACGACCTGATAAGCATCCGTCCAAGGGAGATCAGCCAGCGACCGCTGGACATCACCAGGCCGCAGATGAACCTGATATTCGCGGTGAGCGTGGTCCTGATACCGCTTTCCATAGCGATAGTCGGTGGTATGGTCTGGTGGAGGCGTCGATAAAGAAGCCGGGGAAGCGGGAAGCGTGATCGAGCCATGAAGATCAGATACAACGCCATCTTCATTCCGATCCTTGCCATCTGTGCGTTCGCAGTTTGGTTTCTGGGATTCCGAGAGGAGAAGCAGGCCGCGGCCCGACGTCTGGCCGACCGCGCCTTGGTTGATGTTGAGGAGCTCGATGTCATCGAGATAACCCGGGCAGGCGAGACAATACGCCTGGAGAAGGACCTGGACGCCGGCGGGGATGTCCAGGAGAACTGGGTCATGGTCCAGCCCTACGAGATAGGCTGCGACCCGGAAGCCGTCGGCGAGATTGTGAGCGCGATCTTCGATGCGGAGTCGGAGCGCGATTTCACCGGTGTAACTCCGGAGCACGAGGCTGAATTCGGGCTGGATAACCCGGAGATCACCGTTCGCCTGGCATCAACATCGGGAAAGGTCCTGATGGACCTTGCCTTCGGTTACGAGAACCCCACGAAAACATCGCGTTACGCGGCGATTCGAGAGGACCGGACACAGGCCTTCCTTGTGCCTGTCTACTACATCACTCCGTTCGAAGTTGAGCCGAACGAGCTTAGAGACGCTCGCGCGCTTGTGTTCGATCGAAGTAGTCTTGTCTCGATCCAGCTCTCGAGTGCCGAGGGGGATATCAGGCTCGAGAAGACAGACCAGGCATGGTCCGTAACCCGTCCGAACAATTTCCCCGCAAGCCCGCATCGACTTGACGTTCTTCTGCACGATCTCGAGGTGCTGAGAGCGGTGGAGTTCCTGCCGGAAGATGCGGACGATCCGGAGCTCAGAAAAAACGATGTTGAAGTCCTTCTGGCATTCGACTCGAATACGTCGCAGGAGCTGATCCTGCACGGCGAGGATTACTCGCGGGGGATCTTCGCGACTTCCTCCTGGCAGCCGTCGCCGTTCATCGTGGAAGCGTCAATCCACGATCGTCTCGCGCTGAGGCCGAATGTGTTCTATCACGTGCTCCTGATCGACTTCCCCGAGGAGCAGATCGAGCGCGTGCATGTGCGGCAGCCCGGCTCGGAGAATCTGGAGATACGCCGGACCGGGGCGGGTGGTGAGGATTGGCAGATTCTGAGACCCGAGGGCCGCATGTTCACGGAGCCCGGCGATTTCGAGCAGTTCATCGACGCCCTCCTTGCTCTTCAGCCCGAGGACACCGTGCCGATTCCCGAAACCCCGCAGGACTATGGTCTGGAGCCGGTGTACTTCATGAAGATCGAGGTCTATCGAGAGCGGAACATGGGCCAGTCGATTATTTATATAGGCTCGCGCGACGAAGCGGGCAACTATTACGCCACCCAGGACGGGAACAGCTACTTCACCATCGAGGGCAACATGGTCTCGGCTTTTGTTGACGCAACCGGCAAGTTGAAGGGCACTGCGGAGTAGCGATAAGGCTGATGTGGTAAAATATGGGAAACTCGGAAACGGGGAAAGATTCCCCGGTTTCCGCTATCAGACCGCCTATGGTACTCGCAGGAGGAGTGTTCATGCGTTTTCCCAGGATTGCTGCAATCTGCTTCGTATTGCTGTTGATGACCTGCTCCTGCTGCGGTTCGGACTCCGTGGCCATTCCCGCAGCAAATGTGAGCGTCACCGGGGCGGACGCTTCGGGCCTTGCCGGATGTCATTTGTGGGGCCTGTGGCAGGTAGCATGGAATCCGACGACTCAGGAATTCGATGCTGTGCCTCTTCGGACAGCCGAGCTAGGTTGGAATGTCACGACGTTCATCGACGGGCCGCCGTTACGGATGCGCATCAACCTGATCTCGTTCGATCCTCATCCCGACTACACCGATTTCGCCATCGATGTGGAGCTGATTCACCCGTTTCCCGGACTCGAAAGGTTCACCGGATTCGATGTCATTGGTGTCTTCATGGGGAACGGTGGCGCTCAGTTCCCCGGTGAAGATGCGTTCCCGATCGCGGGTCCGTTCGATCAGCAGCTTATGAATCCGGACGGCTTTACCCGCCGCTTCAATGCCGCCGAGTTCAGGACTGCCGGCCGGATCATGCCGATCCAGGGTTACCACCCCGGCAGAAAGGGAACGCCCGACTATCTGCCAACTGCGATTCTGAATCCTTACAAGTACTTCGCCGACGGGCTTGCTCCGACGGGCGACGCGATGGACTATCTCAGTGCAAACCCGTCCGGTCGCGGCGCGTTTCGCCCGGGAAGCGTCAATGGCCGTCGCTACGAGCTCAGGTTCCCGACTAATGTGAAGTATCTGTTCCAGTATGCGGTAATTGCCAACTGGGAGCCCGGGATCAATCATCCCGATCCGCCGTCCAGCCTTGATGACTTCCCGATCTCCGCCAATTCGGAAGAGGCGTTACTCATCGATGTCCTGGACTCAAGCACAGCGTACTACGTCGATCAGGACACATACGGCGGCCAAGTCATTCTCGACATCATGCCGTGGGACTGGTCGGCCACGTGCAGCGGCGCGATGGAAGAGTACGGGATAAGGCTGTACTCGGAAGCATGGAGTGGAGCATACGAGGTAGACAGAATTCCTGTCGATCAGGGGGATCATGTTTACACCTATCATGCCGTCGTTCCGGTGGAGACGCTCGGCTCCGCTGATCCTTTGCCCGTCTGGGTGGAGGTCTATTATCCCGATCGCGACTACGTCAATCCCTTCGGGGTGCCTAACGAGGCGGACGGGCATCTCGCAACGTACTTCCTCACCGAGGTCGAGATATGGGAGCCGGGAGAAGTGTGGGTTTACGGTTTCGGCGACTGGGGGTTTTTGGCTTTCACCGATGATGATGACAACAACAGGCTTTTCAGCAACATGCTGACTTACCGGGACGGCGGACCGTACTGCGATAACCGCAAGGTGATCTTTTACACCGGTCACACGAATAACTACAACAATCCGCAGGCTTTCCAGGATTTGGCGGAAAGCCTCGGCTGCGAGTACGAGTACCTGACAACGACGCCCCTGACTTACACCGACACGATCGATGCCAGGATGCTCGTTATCTGTACTCTTGTCCCCCATGAGGAGCCGGATTTCTTCACCGCTGAGGAGGTCCAGGTCATAAAGGACCTTGTTTATTGCGGCGGCGTCTGCATGGTGGTCATTGACGGCCCGTACTGGTTCCAGGACGGGCAGACCGAGGTGCTGGATCAACTGCTGATCGACCTCGGAGTTGATTTCTCCTGCCCGATGGATATGTACCTGCACGCAGGGGACAACCCGTATGCCGATATTTCAGAAGATCCGATCACGTTGGGTGTGCGCTCGCTTTCCGGCAACGATGGCGGACGCTTCGAGGTTTTCGGGGACGGTATGAGCCTTGTGCGTAACGAGGAAGGCTACACGGCGATCTGCAAATCGGCGATGCATTGAGCTGACTCAGGACAGCCGGTGTCAGACAGGGCAAGGAACGACTATGTGTGCGATATCTCCTGTTGTTCTCACACCTGTTGTTCTCACATCGATGGTTTCGGCGCTCATGCTTGCGGGGCGAGTATGAAACCGGCTTTGACCGACCAAGCTCCGATGCGTTTCTCATGAGGCTTAATCCCGACGGGAATATGGTCTGGGTGCGCGCATGCGTGTTGAAGCTGCTCCCGGACGGCACCTGGTGACGCTTGCTTTTGCAGTCCCTTTTTAATGAACCGGGGCCAATTGAAATCCCGATACCCGATTTCAATTTCCCCTGGCTTGTCGATGCATATCGATTCATGCTAAAATATTCTCTATCGATGCTGTCAAAGGAACCGCACGGGCAGTCAATATTTGAACATGGGAGGTTCCAGATGTTTCGCCTGCATCTATTAATGCTCACAATGGGCCTGGCGCTGCTTGTCGGCCTGAGCTGCTCGGGCACGGGCATGCAGTCGCCGACAAGTCCCGATCTCGGCTGCGATCGGGAAATATCCGGGCAAGGCTCGGGTCGGGTGCTCTGGGGGATGTACCAGGTGGCGATCGATCGCGCGACCGGCGAGGTC
>CAYLVL010000153.1:0-6512 GCA_964387135.1 uncultured Planctomycetota bacterium | reverse complement strand
AAGAAGGGATTGCAGGTCGCCGCGAAGAAAGCGCATCGGGAAGCCTGCGAAGGCCGTATCCATGCCAAGCTCTCTACAGATGCAAGATGCGGGGCAATGGTGGAGGTCAACTGCGAGACCGATTTCGCCGCCAAGAACGAGGAGTTCGGTCGCCTGGTCGAGGCACTGGCAATCTGCTCCCTGGAAGCCGCGCCTGAGGGTGTCACGGAAGGCTCCGAGATGTATGACACCAGGGTCAGCCCGGAAGGCGACAAGTCGGTCAAGACGGTGATCGACGAGACCATCGGGAAGATCGGCGAGAATATGGACCTCAAGCGCACGGTCAAGTTCACCGTAAAAGACATCGGCCTGGTCCATTCCTACATCCATCCGCCGGGGAAAGTCGGCGTCCTGGTGGAACTGGGCTTCGAGAATGCCGACGAGAAGGACAAGGCGGAAGAACTGGCCCACGAGCTTGCACTTCAAATCGCTTTCGCGGACCCGTCCTACATATCACCCGAAGATATCCCCGAGGATGTCCTGGCGAAGGAGCGGGAGATCGCTGAAAACAAGGCTCGCGAGCAGGGCAAGCCGGATCACATCGTTCCCAAGATAGCCGAAGGCATGCTTCGCAAGTACTATTCCGAGGAATGCCTCCTGGAGCAACCGTACGCGAAGGAATCCAAGATGAAGGTGAGGGACTTCATCAAGGGAGCCGGTGTAACGGGAGCGGTCGTGCGCAGGTTCGCAAGATTCGCGTTGAAGTAAGCGCAGGCGCGTTGAGGCAGGAAGATAGCGACAGGATACTAAAGTCACCCACTCGCTCGCTCACGCTCGCGGCTCTGATTCATTTTTTTTGAGGTCAAAAAAAGGACCCTCCTCTTTGGAAGGTCCCCTGTCCTCAAATCCGGTGCCGGTTTTCGTAACCAGCTATCTCAACTAATCAGCTCGTGCTCGTCTCTTTTTCTTCCAGAACCTTCTGAGAGAGGTCCCAGGGCTCCCAGAACGGACAGTCGGTGCTTCCGAAGCCGTCAAGAATGAGCGGGCCCTCCTCTACCGGGAACTGGTACAGCTCCTTCGTCTTGTGCCCGAACACCTCGCAGTAGGTCTCGAGATACCTGGTATCCTCGAGTCCTTCGATTTCCTGCCCTTCACCCACGACCTGAAGGTGACGGCAATTGACGCACAACTTGATTGTCTTGACCTTACGGCTCATCACCAAACCACCTTACCGTACGATTCGGCAGGCGTTACACCCCTTTACCCAACATAAGAATACCACAACGCAGGTGAATCTCAAAGGACTGAAATGTCCATTCGACGGCTTTATGTGACAATCTGAACCGACCATCACGCAAGTAGTCCCGTAAGTTTGGATGCACCCGACACTTCCCGGGTTCATCGGATCGCCGCACCGACCACGTGAATGCTGTCGCGTGCTATAATCCCGGCGCATGAGACCCGCCGCAGGAAAGAATTCCCTCGGTCGCGACACACCTCTCATGCGCCAGTACGGGCGCATCAAGTCGCGTTACCCGGATGCGTTCGTTCTGTTCCGGCTGGGCGACTTCTACGAGCTTTTCGGTCAGGACGCCGTAAAAGCCTCTTCGATTCTCAATATCGTGCTTACATCCCGCGAGAAAGGCCCGGACGCAGTGCCGATGGCGGGCGTGCCTCATCACTCGGTCATGACGTATGTCAAAAAGCTGATCGATCAGGGACACACGGCCGTGATTGTCGACCAGGTGGAGGATGCGAAGCAGGCCAAGGGCATCGTCAAGAGGGAAGTCACCAGGGTAATTACTCCCGGGACGGTCCTCGAAGACGAGCTTCTGACATCCGAGAGGGGAAACGCCCTCGCGGCGCTGTGCGTGGAGGAAGCCGAGGGTGGCCAGGAAGCGTTCTGGGGGCTGTCCGTCGTAGACATCTCGCAGGGGACCTTTGTCGTTACCGGCGGGGCTGCAAATGCGGAGAGCACGGAAGCCGACGATGCGGACATGCTCTCGGAGGCCATGTCGGAAGCTCTGGGGGAGTGCCGAAGATTCCCGGTGAGCGAGCTTCTGGTCGAGGAGAGGGTACGGAACCTGCCGACGATTGTCTCGTGGTCGAGAGATCATCCCGACACGACAATTGTAACCAGAAGGCGAACTCCGGACGATTTCTGGCGGCTTGATGAGCGATTAAGATCTCATCTCAAGTTAGGGTCGGATGTCCCCTACCCGTTTCTCACCCCGGAGCAGGTCGCGAGCCGTGAGGCCGCGCAGAGAATCAGGGCGGTAGCGGTCGCGCTTGAGTACGTGGACGAGACCAATCCACGCGCCCTTGCGGGTCTGGAAAGGATCACCGCATACGATCCCGCAGGGCACCTGATTATCGATCCCACCACCCTCAGGAACCTCGAGATCTTCCGCACCATCCGTACAGGCGAGCGAAAGGGAAGCCTGATCTGGGCCATCGATCGCACGCTCACTCCGGGAGGCAGGTGACTTCTGGCCGAGCTTCTTTCTTTCCCGCTTCTCGACGCGGAGGCGATCTCGGAGAGGCACACTGCCGTCGGGGAGCTGGTCGATGCCGGGCTTGCGAGGGAGGATGTCGCGGATGCTCTCAAGAGCGTACGGGATATCGCGAGGCTTTCGAGAAGACTGGCGGCGGGAAATCCAAGGCCCGTCGACGCGCTCTCGCTGGGAAGCTCGCTCGCATGCCTGCCGGCGGTCAAAAACGCTCTCGACAAGTTCGACGCCCCGCTTCTCAGGAAGCTCAACGATGAAATCACCCTGCATGCCGACCTTACGCAGAAGCTGAACTCGGCGCTCGATCCTGAGGGCTCTCTTTCCGGAAAGGACGGGGGCTACATCCGCTCCGGCTACAGCTCCGATCTGGACGAGTTCAGGGGACTGATGACGGGCGGACGGGACAGGATTCTCGCCTTGCAGGCGTCGGAGCGAAAGCGCACGGGGATCAGGAACCTGAAAGTCGGCTTCAACAAGGTGTTCGGCTATTACCTGGAGGTCACGAAGTCGAACCTCGGGCAGGTCCCGCCGCACTATGTGAGAAAGCAGACTCTTGCGAACAGCGAGAGATACATAACGGACGAGCTTAAGGACCTCGAAACGAAGGTTCTCGGGGCGGAAGAGCGCGCGAGGGCGCTTGAGGAGGAGCTTTTCGCCGGTCTTGTCGAGGATGTGAGGGCGGAAGCAGGCGGATTGAGCCGTACCGCGAGGGCGCTGGCGATGCTCGATGTGCTTCTCTCGTTCGCCAGGCTGGCGCTGGAACAGGGCTGGACCCGTCCCGGGTTGTCAGACAGGATCGAGATTCGGCTAACCAACTCCCGGCATCCGGTTCTGGAGCAGACCCTTGCCGAGCCGTTCATACCTAACGATGCCGAATTGAGCGGAGGGGAGAATCAGCTCAATATAGTGACCGGCCCGAACATGGCGGGCAAATCAACGTACATGCGCCAGATCGCACTGATTGTGCTCCTAAACCAGATCGGGTCGTTCGTCCCGGCCGAGCATGCGGAACTGGGGCTGTTCGACAGGATTTTCAGCCGGGTAGGCGCGACGGATGATCTTGCGCTGGGACAGTCCACGTTCATGGTGGAGATGCTGGAGACAGCGCATATTCTTCATTCATGCACGCCAAGATCGCTGGTGATCCTTGACGAGATCGGTCGCGGGACAAGCACGTTCGACGGTCTCGCGATCGCATGGTCGGTCGCAGAATTCCTCGCCAACCGCCCCGACATGCGCCCGATAACCCTTTTTGCCACCCATTATCATGAGCTCACAAGGCTGGCCGACGAGCTTCCGCACGGCAAGAACTGGCGGATCACTCTTCAGGAACGCGGCGGGGATGTGATCTTCCTCAGGAGGGTTGTCGAGGGCAAGGCGGGACGGAGCTATGGAATCCAGGTCGCGAAGCTCGCGGGGCTCCCGAACCCCGTGATCGACAGGGCGAACGAAATCCTTGAAATCCTCGAACAGCAGAAACTGAGGGTGGATTTCCAGACGAGGAGTCGCAGGGCTCAGAACGAAGATGACACGCTATTCCTCCCACTGCCGGGCATACCGGAATCCGAGGATGGGAAAGACACGGAATGAGGGCACCTGATTGACCGGGCAGACTGTCGATACAAGCGCGAAATCGATCAGCCTTTCCACATTCGCAAGAGCCTGCGCAATCAGTTTCATCACGGCCCTGGTGCTTGCCGTGCTTCTCAACCTGATCGTCGACCCGTTCCTGATCTACGGCACCGGGCTGGTCGAGCCGTACAGGATCAACTCCTACGTCCTGAAGGCGGAGCAGATACAGGCGATGAATCCCGCTCCCCGGATCATCGTGACAGGCTCCTCACGGGTCAATACCGTCGATCCCGAACTCGTAACCCGCCTCACCGGCAAGACCTGCTTCAACTGGGGAGTTCCATCGGCGGGCCTGGAGGTCATCCAGGCCATCCTGCACCTTGCCGTGGAGGACTACCGTCTTCCCGTCGACACCGCGATAATCGGAATCGATCCCGAGGTTCTCTTCTCCGAGCCGTGGGTGCATCCGCAGGCGGTCCTCGCGCCCATGTACACCCCGCATTTCGGCGAGGTGAGCTTCCGCTCGAGATTCAGGGGGCTTCTGAACAGCGTCACGAGACTCCTGACAATCGAGCAGGTGGAGGCGTCGATCGCGGTTATCCGGAGGGAGCTCGGGGATGAGTCCATCAAGGAAATCGAGATTTACAGGGAGGATGGATTAGCTCTTTACACACCGAAAGAGGAAGCGATCGAGGCGGGCGAGTACGATCTCGAGGGGATAATCGACTCCCGCCTGAGCCGGACCCCACAGATAATCAGTCAGTTGGTGGCATCCAGCGGGATTCCCGAGAATCGGAAGAATCGCTGGATCGAAATCCTCGACTACTGCGATCAACACGACATAACCGTCTACGCCTACCTCCCGCCGGGTCACCCGAGGTTCATCGAGGCGTGCGAGTCAATCGGGGCTATGCCAAAGCTGGGTGAGGTGGCGGAGTTCCTTGCATCGACGATCGAGGAGCATGGCGGAGTTTTCGCAGACTACACCAGCATCGAGAGTTTCGGGGGCGAGGCGGATCAGTTTTATGACGAAGTACACATGAGGAAGGCGAACAACGACAGGTTATTACTCGACCTTTTCTCGGGCTATAATCCCGATTCGGGCGGGGAAGGGCGATAGAGCAAAGGGACCATGCTGTTTCCGACCACGATATTCATGTTCGTCTTCGCCCCGATAACGATCGGAGGCTACTGGCTTCTGCCGAACGACAAGATCAGGCGTCTCTGGCTCACAATCGCGAGTTACGTCTTTTATGGGTACTGGGACTGGTCCTTCACCTCTCTGCTGTTCTTCACATCGACCGTCAACTACATAGCGGCGCTTTATATCAACGCGGCCGACGATCTCGCAAGAAAAAGACTCTGGCTGGTCATCGCACTGATCGGCAGTCTCGGGCTTCTCTGCTATTTCAAGTACTTCATGCTCCTCCTGCACACGCTGAATGCGATCGCAGGCGTGTTCACCGGAGGCCCCGTGGTCAATGTCTGGAACATCATCCTGCCGATCGGCATAAGCTTCTTCACGTTCCAGGCGATGAGCTACACGATCGATGTCTACAGGGACGAGATAAAGCCGACGAAGGATTTCATCGAGTTCACATGCTACGTAGCCCTGTTCCCGCAGTTGATCGCGGGTCCGATAGTCCGATATCGCTGGATCATGGACACGCTGAAGAACCTTCCGCGGAAGCTGTCGGTGGAGAACCTGAACCTGGGGCTTTTCTATTTCACGCTGGGGCTGATCAAGAAGGTCCTTGTCGCCGACCGGATCGCGTACTACATCGATCCGATGTTCGCAACTTACACCGATCTCGCCCCGATCGAGGCATGGCTCGCGATAATCGGCTTCTCGCTTCAACTCTACTTCGATTTCGCGGGCTACAGCCTTATGGCGATCGGACTGGGGCATCTCCTGGGATTTAAATTCCCGCAGAACTTCAACTCGCCCTACAAGGCGGTGTCGATAAGCGATTTCTGGCGACGCTGGCACATCACGCTGTCCACATGGCTGAGGGATTATCTCTACATCCCCCTCGGGGGCAGAGACAATCGAGCAGTCTCTCTGGCGGTAACAATGCTCCTTGGCGGTCTGTGGCATGGAGCCGCGTGGACATTCATGCTCTGGGGCGCCTATCACGCGGTGGCCCTGGAACTCCATCACCACCTGAAAAGATTCAAGTGGTTCCCGAAAAACCTGGTCTGGGCGAGAATCGGCACGTTCCTGCTGGTTACTATCGGGTGGGTCTTCTTCCGACCGCCTACATTCGATTCGTCCATCACGATACTCAGGAAGATGTTCGATATCCCCGGGCTATTCGCGCCGGTTACCGTGCAGCCCGAGCTTGTGGTGGTACTGCTTATCGCGCTGGGGTGGGCGATGCTTGCCCCCAACGGTGTCGAGTTGATAAGGGTCAGGAAGGCCGAACTGAAACCCGCGTGGGGGGTCGTGCT
>CAYLVL010000152.1:0-6606 GCA_964387135.1 uncultured Planctomycetota bacterium | reverse complement strand
GCCGGAGATGTCACGCTCCCGTTAAATGGGCCTGCAAATCGCGCTTTACCCGGGCGTGCTCTCAAAATGCCCGCGAGTCGCCGGCGCTCCCAGCAGAAACAGGCCGGAAAGGCCGCGCTTGGAGTAGACATGTCTACCCCCGATATTTCCGGCTCCTCGTGCTTCTCCTTCTGAGCTTCGCGAAGCGCGCCTGACCGGGTGTCGACGGTCGCTGTTTCCTTTTCCTTCTGCCCGCTTTCGATTCCGCCTTCCCCTTCAGGAATTCCTCGAGTGCCCTGATCTCGTCCCTGAGCTCCGCCGCGCGCTCGAAGTTGAGATCGTTCGCCTCGGCCAGCATCTCCGTCCTGATCATCTCGATGATCTGCGGCACCTCGTCGCGACTGAGCTCGATGCCCTCGAAGTTGATCGTGCTCCCCTCGACCGCCTTCGCCGCGACCTCCTCCTCAATATCCGAGGCGATGTCCCGAATCTCCTTCTGGATTGATTTCGGCGTAATGCCGTGCTCCTCGTTGTAGGCTGTCTGGAGCTTTCGGCGACGCTCCGTCTCATCGACCGCCGCCTTGATGGCCGGGGTAATCGTGTCGGCGTAGATGATGACCATGCCTTCCGAGTGACGTGCAGCTCGACCCATGGTCTGGATCAGCGACGTCTCCGAGCGCAGGAAACCCGTCTTGTCGGCGTCGAGAATCGCCACCAGGCTGACCTCGGGAAGGTCCAGCCCTTCCCGGAGCAGGTTGATGCCGACGAGTACATCGAAATCGCCGCGACGCAGATCCCTCAGAATACGCACCCGGTCGAGCGTGTCGATCTCGCTATGCAGATAGCGGACACGGTGCCCCATCCGCTCGAGGTAGTCGGTCAAATCCTCCGACATTTTCTTCGTCAGTGTTGTGATAAGCGAGCGTTGTCCCTGCTTGGCGCGCTTGGCAATCTCGTCCATCACGTCATCGACCTGACTCGCTATCGGACGAATCTCGATCTTCGGGTCGACAAGGCCGGTCGGTCGGATGATCAATTCAACCGTCTGATCGGTATGCGCGCGCTCGTACGGTCCCGGCGTGGCGGTTGTGAAAATCACCTGATTGATGTACTCCTCGAATTCCCGGAACTTGAGCGGACGGTTGTCGAGCGCGCACGGCAGGCGGAAACCGTAGTCCACAAGGTTCCTTTTGCGGGTGTAGTCGCCGTTGTACATCCCGTTGAGCTGCGGGATCGTCTGGTGGGACTCGTCGATGATCATCAGGTAGTCATCGGGGAAGTACTCAACCAGCGTCGCAGGCGGTTCGCCGGGCTGGCGTCCGGAGAAATGCCTGGAGTAGTTCTCGATCCCGGAGCAGAATCCGAGTTCCTTAATGCACTCGATGTCATACAGAGTTCTGTCCTTCAGCCGCTCGGCGTACAGGTTCTTCTCTGCTTTCTGAAAGACCTCGTACTGCTCAGCAAGTTCCTTTTTAATATTTTCGAGAATCAGCTCCTGGCGATCGGGCAGGATGACGTAGTGGCTGGCCGGGAAGATGGTGACCTCATCGAGTGTCTCCAGCACCTCGCCGGTCACCGGATGCAGCCGGGCGATGCTCTCGCACTCGTCGCCGAAGAACGTCATCCGGACATGCACTTCCTCGTTTACCGGGTAAAGCTCAATCGTGTCGCCCTTGACGCTGAACGACCCGCGCACGAGCGCTATGTCGTTGCGAAGATACTGCATGTCGATGAGCTTGCGAAGGAACCTGCGTCGCTCGACTTCATCCCCAACCTTGACCTCGACTGACATGTCTGAGTACTCCGAGGGAGAGCCGAGGCCGTAGATGCAACTCACAGTTGCGACGATGATCACATCGCGACGCGTCAGAAGCGCCTGAGTGGCGGCGTGACGGAGCCTGTCAACCTCCTCGTTGACATCCGCGTCTTTCTCGATGTAGAGATCGCGCTCGGGGACATAAGCCTCCGGCTGGTAGTAATCGTAGTAGCTGACGAAATACCCGACGAAGTTGTTTGGGAAGAATGCCTTGTACTCGGCGGTGAGCTGAGCGGCGAGCGTCTTGTTGTGGGTGATGACAAGGGTCGGGCGCTGGACGGTCTCGATAACCTTCGCCATCACGTAGGTCTTGCCCGATCCGGTGACCCCGAGCAGCGTCTGCATCCGCAGACCTTCTTCGAGTCCCTTCACAAGATCGGCGATGGCCTTGGGCTGATCGCCCGCAGGCTCGAAGTCGGCGACGAGCTTGAACGGCTTTGTTTTCTTTCTTGCAGATACAGCCATGGGGTTCCTTAACCAGCCCCAACATATCACAAAACCCGTCGTTTCGCCCCTGTTGATCGGCTTTCGGGCATTATGTCCCTGTATACAGACGTGAAAGCTGGTAAAATGAGGTTTTAACGATCGGGCTTTCAGGAGATCGGCAGCCTATGAAGATACTCGTTACAGGCGGCGAGGGTTATGTTGGATCGTGCCTGGTCCCGCGCCTTCTGGATAGTGGGCACGATGTTGTGGTTCTGGACCTCATGATTTTCGGCGGGGATCATCTCAGAGACCACGAGCAGAAGGCCAACCTGGAGATCATCAAGGGCGACATCCGTGATGAGAACGTCGTGAAGGAAGCCCTGGTCGGGGTCAACGCGATTGTGCACCTCGCGGGGATGGCGAACGATCCATCGTGCGATCTCGATCCGGAACTGTCGAGGCAGATTAACCGTGACGCGCCGGTCCGTCTGGCTGACCTTGCCGCGGAGGCGGGCGTGCAGAGGTTTGTCTACGCGAGCTCGGCGAGTGTATACGGGGTATACGAGGACGAGGAGGCTACCGAGGAAAGCCCGTTCAGACCGGTGAGCCTTTACGCGGAATACAAGGGGGATGTCGAAAAGGTTCTGCTGGAGCGGAATCGGGATGGCTTCGAGGTGGTCGCGCTGAGGCCTGCGACGATCTGCGGATGGTCTCCAAGGCTCAGGCTCGACTTGGCTCTGAATGTCTTCTCGAAGCAGGCATGGTTCGACGGTGTTCTCTGCGTCCACGGGGGCAAACAGAAACGCCCGAACCTGACCATGAAGGACATGACTAGGGCGTACCAGACCGTTCTCGAAGCCGCGAGCGAGGCTGTGGCGGGAGAGGTCTTCAACGTGGGGGCGGAGAACAAGTCCGTTCTCGAACTCGCGCAGCTCGCCAGGGACGTGGTCCGGAAGGAAGCCGAGATCGAGATTGTGCCTGTTGTCGACCCGCGCTCATATCAGCTCAACAGTGAAAAGATCAGGAAGAGGCTCGGATTCGAGCCGATTCACACCCTCGAGGAAGCGGTCGCGGAGCTGAGGGACAAGTTTGCCGAGGGGGCGATCACTGATCCGAACTCCCCGATCTACTCGAACGTTCGGATGATGCAGAGAGTCCAGAGGGAGCTTGTCAGGAAGAGCTGAGTCGCGATGTTTCTGCATGTAGTGCAGGACGTCCGCCAGGCCTGATCGCGGTTGACTTTGGGCGCGAACGGGCGGTACTATCGATAAGATTATCTCATAAACAATTGCAGGACCCGATTTATGGAGCACTGAAGTGGGCGATGCAGGCATCAGCGATCCCGATGTGGTTGTGGATTTTCATGAGAAGCTGATCCAGAGGCTTTTGGAATCCGAGCAGGTTCTGGCGGTCCTGGAAGGTCAGACTGGTGTGATCGGGGTACATGTGAAGGATCCCGATGTGGCCATGAGAATCAACATCGACGGAGAGAACACTCGTATAGAGCGCGTCGATGGAGGGGAAGAAGAGCTTGAGGACGCCAGGATCACGATGCGCTGGGACACCGCGCTGAGGTTCTGGCAGGGCAGCCTGGATATCATGGGTGCCCTGTTTACCGGCAAGATCAAGGTGTCGGGCGTCAATATGGACCCATTGTTCAGGCTGAAATCGATCATCAGCGAGGCGAAGCAGGCTTCGCGGGAAGTGGCCGAAGAACTCGGGCTGACCTGATAACCGATCCGAACGGGCCTCGGGAGTATCAGAAAGGGGGATGCCGGCATCGGGAGGGGAATAAATCCGGCATCGGGAGATGTCGATTACATTATTATGAAGTTCCACGCAAAATCCGGTCTGTGCCTGCTGCTCCCCGTTCTGGCGGGGTGCTTGGCATCGAGCCTGCTGCTTGCGTCGACTGCGAATGCGCAGGAGCCCTACTCCGGGCGCATAATCGACCTGAGAAGCCCCCTGAGCCAGGACATTATGGCTGTCCTTGCCGAGTACCTTCCGGCCGCTCGGATCAGCGATCTGGAGGCCATCACCAGGGATATCCAGCTTGCTGCGGATGACTACTCGACCCAGCCGAGCCTTCTTCTGGCCCTCATGGCGGGCGAGGAGGAATATCCGGGATATCCCCAGGCCCGTCTGTACTATTACAACCTCGATACTCACTCCCTGGGTGACACGACGGATTTTCCATCGGCCTGGTACGATTCCCAGCGAGTGGCGAGAGCGTACGCCGCGGAATACGAGCGCTACGAGGATCGCACGGCCGCGATTGCCGCCTATTATGTCGGCTCGCGTGCGCTTCCTCCGGATGGCGATATCTCAGGCCTCGCACAGGGTCTGAAAGACCTCATTGGCTACGTCCAGACGCTGGATGCGCAATATTCCCATCTCGGTGAGAGAAGCGGTCCTCAGATCGTCGAGACAGACGAGAACACGCCTGAATCGGCCTACGACGCGCCCGTGTACGATCTCACCGAAATCCAGCAGGCGTACATCGACAACATGGTCTACTTCAACCGGAATCTCGATGAAGCCACCGCACAGGAGATATTTCGGGCTATCCAGACCCATGCGAGCGAATACCAGACCGTTGACGCCAGGCTGGTTATGGCCCTGGTGGCCTGTGAGTCGAGCTTCCGTCCGGACGCGGTCAGCCATGCGGGAGCCCAGGGCTTGGGCCAGCTCATGCCCTTTACCGCAGAGAGATTCGGGGTGGAGGACCCGTTCGATATCGACGAGAACATACGGGCCACATTTGCGTACCTCGCCAGGGAGATCGAGCGCTGGGCGGGGCAGCACTGGCCGCTCGACAGGATTCTCGCGGCGTACAATGCGGGTCCGAACGCGGTCGAGCAGTATACCGATCCGCCTCACGACGGCATTCCGCCATACCAGGAAACGATCAATTATGTTCGCAGGGTGGTAAATATCTATTTCTACCTCCTTCCTGAGGGGGAACGAGCGGAGTTGCTTCTTGGACAGTCAAGGCACATCACCGAAGAAAACGGCTCTGTACAACTGGCACAATGAGGCCGGTGCGAGGATCATCGAGTTCGCCGGCTTCCTCATGCCGGTCTGGTATACATCGCTTAACGAGGAGCACAGGAAGGTACGGACATCCGCCGGGGCGTTCGATCTAAGCCATATGGGCGAGTTTTTCTTCCGGGGTCCCGAGGCGCTGGACCGTATTCAGTGGCTCACCAGCAACAATGCTGCGAAGCTCGATGTGGGTCGAGCGCAGTACACGCTTGTGACAAACGAGCGCGGCGGCATCCGTGACGACGTGATCGTCTATCACGTAGGCGAGGAAGAATACATGATGGTGGTCAACGCGGCGAATGTCGACAAGATCCATCAGCATGTGATAGAGCAGTTCTCCGCCGACGCGTTTGAGGATCGCAGCGACGAGATAACCCTCGTGGCGTTGCAGGGTCGGAAGGCTGCGGAGATCCTCTCAAAGCTGATTCCCGATGACCTGAGCGGCTACAAGCCATTTTCCGTTATCAGAACGAAGCTGGGGGATGTCCCCCTGATCGTCGCGCGCACCGGCTACACCGGCGAGGATGGCTTCGAGCTTTTCGTCGAGAATGCGGACGCTTACGCCCTCTGGGAGGCCGTTCTTGAAGCCGGGGGCGATGATGTCGCCCCTGTCGGGCTTGGAGCCAGGGATACTCTTCGCCTGGAAGTCTGCTATTCCCTGTACGGAAACGAGATTGGGGAGGACTCCAATCCCTTCGCGGCCAATCTAGGCTGGGTTGTCAAGCTGAAGAAAGGTGATTACCTGGGTCGTGAAGCAATCGAGAAGATGAAGAAGACGCCGCTGAAGGAGCGCATTACCGGGCTGGTGCTTGATCCGGGTCCGGTGCCGCGACACGGAATGTCCGTCTATCATGATGGGAAGGAAGTGGGGCATGTCACGAGCGGATGCCTTTCGCCGATGGACGGAAGAAGGATCGCGCTCGCCTACATGCCCGTCGAGCTTGGCGAGATCGGAACACGGGTGGAAGTCGGCACCGCCGGTCGCAGAAGCGGCGCGACGGTTGTCGAAATGCCTTTCTATAAAAGGGACTACTGACGGATTCTGGACCAGAGACTGATTCCGACTGAATAGAGTAAGCATTCCAATCTGCCGGAGCCTAACCGATATCATGAACATTTCCGAGAATTGCCGCTACACCGAGACGCACGAATGGGTGCGTCTCGATGGGAGCGAGGTCCTGATCGGTATCACCGATTTCGCGCAGGAGGAGCTGGGCGACATAGTGTATGTCGAGCTGCCGGAAGTCGACACACGGCTTGGACCGGGGGACGAGTGCGGGATGATCGATTCCGCCAAGACGACCAGCCCGCTCATGAATCCCATCGCGGGCAAGGTCACC
>CAYLVL010000151.1:6213-6613 GCA_964387135.1 uncultured Planctomycetota bacterium | reverse complement strand
AATAAGCGCTTTCCCGTTATCACTCATCCTGCACCCTACCTTCCTCGACCGTCGAAACCTCTTCGTCCTTCACAACCGGTTTCATCTCCGTGTTGAACCACGCCATTGCTTTCTCGGGACCATCCAGAATCCAGCGATCGATTCCCCCGGCGACTTTCGGCATCAACTCCACAATCGCCGCTTCTTCCTCCACTCCCGGCTCGCCCAGCACCCAGTCCGCTCCGTCGACCTCCCCCTCGTCCGGCGGCGTCCCGATGCCGATCTTCAGCCTTGTGAATTCCTCCCCGCACCGGTTGATAATGCTCTCGATACCGCCATGCCCGGCCGCTCCGCCGCCCACTCTCATCTTGGCCCTGCCGACAGGCAGATCCATCTCGTCATGAACCACAAGAACCTGTTC
>CAYLVL010000151.1:0-6203 GCA_964387135.1 uncultured Planctomycetota bacterium | reverse complement strand
CTTTAGTTTTTCCAGTAGGGTAGCGATGATTTTCCCGGAGAGATTCATATAGGTGGTCGGCCGCACAAGGAGGACTTTGAGCCCGTCGATTATCACCGTCTGGGTGCGCGACCGGGGACCGGGCTCGAAGTTCTTCGGAATGTCCCTGAGCCTGAGGAAGGCGTCGAGCGCCCGATAGCCGAGGTTGTGACGTGTGCCTGTGTACTCGTCGCCGGGATTTCCCAGACCGACCACGATTTTGCCAACAAGCGCCAGACTGTCGGGTTTCTCAGATAGGCTCATGACATTCTCTCGAAACGACCAGGTACGCCCAACCACAAACACCTACAGCCCCGGCATTTCAAATCCGGGGGGGTGACAGGCAAAAAACATAACTGTAGGTTTCTATCTATATTCGCCTCCAACTTGATGAGGCTTGTGCGCTATTAATGTCCTGATTTCCGCCGTCAGGCGATTCTCGCGGAACGCATGGAATACACCCGCAGCACAGACTGATCGATCAGTCTTTCTCCTTACTGTCTCCTCTCTCTTTATGCTCTCCCTCGGCCTCCTCGGCAGCTTTCTTCTCCTCGGCCTCCTCTCCCTCAGCAACCTCGGCCTCCTCGGCCACAGGCGCAGCCTCCTCAACCACTCTGACCGTCGCGACACTGGCCAGCACAACGGCCGGATCGCTTACCAGTTTCACATTCTCCGGCAGCTGAAGCTGCCCTGCGGTAACGGAATCACCGATCTTCAGGTGCGAGATGTCAATGGGTATGGAATCCGGAACATCGGTCGGAAGGCATTCGACCATGACGTACTCGGACGAGATCGTCCGCACGCCGCCTTCCTTCACACCTTCAGGAGTGCCTTCGAATTTCACGAGCACGTGGAACTCCACCGCTTCATCCATCTTGACTCCGAGAAAGTCGACATGGATCACTTCCTGCGTCATCGGGTCGCGCTGGATCTCCTTCAGGGCGACAACCTGATCGCCCCCGTCCGGGAACTCAAGCCGGACGAGGTTGAGCTGATCCGTAAGGTGCTTCGACCAGCTAGAAGCCTCCAGTTTGAGAAGAGTCGAGGGCTGCCCCTTGGAATAGAGGTTGGCGGGAATATAGCCCGCCTCCCTCAGCCGGGCGGCAGCACGAGAGCCGACATCTTCCCTTGGTTCCGCGGCAAGTCGCAAAATAGCCATGATCAATCCTCCGCCCTTGAAAGGGCGCCAAACGATGAAGTTTAGCCGATCGGAAGCTACAAGACAAGAGAAATTCAGGCATTGTCCACTGGAAATCAGGAGCGCGGGCTTTCCAACCCGCATTGGCTGAGAGCGCCGAAATGGCTCGAATGCGGGACCGGGGACACCTTTTCGCCTGAAACGCGAGGAAGATGTCCCCGGTTCTTGTTCGCGGTACAAGCGCGTGCGACAGCACACCCGAAGCTCGATTATTTTCCATGCTACAATAGCCCACGTGCGACGTATTATTCCCATCATCCTGCTTGGGCTTATCATCGGTTGCGCCCGACCCATTACCCTTCCCGATTTCCGGACTCCCGCCGGGGGACCTTCCCCGGTCTTTCTCATCGACGAGATCGACTCGATGACCGTCGTGGACCGCGACGGCTACCCGGTTCCGGACGAGACAGTCCGGGTGGACAATGTGAAGATCGTCAACACGGTTGCGCGTGCGGTCGCTTCCCCCACCGGATCGTTCACGTGGAGCGGTGACATCCCCCCCGAAGCCCGTCTCGTATGCCTGATAGGAATCGGCGACGCCCCTCCCGGCGTTTTCAATCGGATCGGAGCGATTCCCCCGATCAATCGCTACGGCGGCGACGACATCGACCCAAGAGAGGGTGCGAAGTACTCACTGTACGCAAACGGGGAGAGGGTCATCGAGGTCCAGCTTGCGCCCGAGGAGATGCACCAGTGGACGCCGATAACGATCAACCTTGCCGATTACGCGGGCGAGAATGTGACGCTGACGCTCACGGTTGAGGTGATAATCGTCGGGACGAAGCTCCCCTACTGGGGGCACCCCGAGATTCTCGCCCATAGAGAAAACCCGAGAAGAGTCATCCTGCTGGGCATCGACACGGTCGCAGCAGGGCATGTCGGGTGGATGGGTTACGATCGCGGGACGACGCAAATCCTGGACCGGATCGCCTCTCGATCGATCATCTTCGAGGACGCGCATTCATCGTCGCCGTGGACACTTCCGTCGTTCGCGACAGTGCTTTCCGGACGTCCGCCGGGAGTCACCGGCGCCGACAGAAGAAATCGCGGACTGAGCGACCATGAAGACATGGTCGCGGAGAATTTCCGTCGCAACGATTTCTGCACCGCCGGGTTTGTCAACATCCCGCACCTCCAGGAAGCGGGATTCTTCCAGGGCATCGATCATCAATGGGAAGTGCACGATTTCCCCGCCGGCAGGGCGCTTCTGAAAGCAAGAAACTGGATCGAGTACCACAACGACCAGGAGTTCTTCATTTTCATTCATCTTTTCGATCCTCACATCCCGTACGAGCCGACGTTCAAATGGATCGAGCGGCTGGGCGATCCGGAGTATGAGGGGCAGCACACGACCAAGTGGGACCTTCCCGGCGGACTTGTGACCCAGAACCACTACGATCCCGCGGTGTGGGCGTCCTTCGATGAAGCAGAACAGAGACGCTGCATGGATTTGTACGATGCCGAGATCGGTACGATGGACGACGCGCTGGGCGGGTTCTTCGGATGGTACGAGGAACAGGGACTCATGGACGATACGCTGCTGATCGTGTTCTCCGATCACGGCGAGGAGTTCGGCGAGCACGGCAGGTGGGAGCACGGGCACTCGCAGTACGAGGAGCAACTGCATGTGCCGTTCTTCATGAAGCTGCCGGGACAGATTTCATCGAGACGGGTCGACGGGCTTGTCGGGACGATAGACATCTATCCCACACTGATGGAGTTGTTCGGTTTCACGCCGGAGATCCAGAGCTTTGGTCGCTCGCTTGCGCCGGTCCTGGAGGGAGGCACTCCTGATGCCGACTATTACGTGATCTCGGAATCGACTCTGTGGGGGCCGGAAATCAAGGCGATCATGACCAACGAGCACAAGTACATCCTAAACATGATGACCGGTGCCGAGGAGTTGTACGATCTGGTCAATGATCCGGACGAGACGGAGAATATTGCGACTGAGAATACAGAGACGACCGACGAGTTAAGGGCGGTGCTCGAAGAGTACGTGAGCGAGAACGAGTCGGGATGGCACCTGAGGTTTGTAGCAGGACCGAATCTGCCGATGTCGTTCGATATCTCAGTGAGTTCAGATGGGACGATCGAGAATCCATCGCTTGAGGAGCAGATATTCACCGGATCGGGCGAAGGCTTGACGGTCGTTGACTCATTCAACGTCCGGGTGACGATGGACCTCGCGGCGGGAGACACCATCGAGCTCAGATTCTCGACGAATCCCGAGACTGCGAGGGTGGTGTTTGCGGGAACCATTGACGGTCGGACGGCGGTTTCCGCGATTAATCTCGGCGCGACTGGGAAGCCACTGACAGAGCTTCTTGCCGATGCCGGTGATGAGGGCGCGGGCATGCTCGATGATCAGGTCGAGCCGGAGCTTGCTCTGAGCGCGGATGATCCGGTGGTGGCGTTCAGCTACCCTGAGTATAACCGCGAGGAGACAAGGGGAGCGTATCTCTGGAGCATCCCGGAAAGCCTTCGCGCGCATGCCGCCTCGCTGACCCCCGAGCAGATAGAAGCACTGGAGAGCGTGGGGTATTTGTTTGATTGAATTCCATCTCCAAGGCTGATGGGATTATCCCGTTTCATCTTAACTCAAAACGGCAATCAGCATTTTTATGAGCCATGTTGACAAAACTCCAGGAACATGGTATCTTGTCAACGTTGACAAAACAGGAAGTAGCGCAGATTTTGTCAACGAGCGGATAGCGACATGATTAGTGACCGTATTCGGCAGGCAAGACTGGCGGCTGGTTTAACGCAGGAACAGCTCGTAGCGAGGCTCTTGGAGCTCGGGCAGAAAATCACAAAAGCAGGGCTTTCAAAATACGAAAACGGCGGCAGTGTGCCAAAAGCAGATTTTCTGTTTGCGCTGGCCGAAATCCTGAACCTAAGGACCAGTTTCTTCATAGCAGAACCAAGCTACAGCGTCGAATGGCTGCATTTTCGCAAGAGAGCGGGACTTGGGAAAAGAAAGCAGGATCAGATAAAGTCCTCGGCGCAAATGACAATTGAAGGGCAAATGTGGCTGCGCGATACGCTGTATCCTGACATGGCAGCTGAGGTTGCCCGCCCAATAAAGGTCAACTCGATTGACGAGGTTGAAAAGGCGGCTGTGGAGACTAGAAGATTCTGGAGATTAGGCGATGGGCCTATACCAAGCCTTACGAATGCTCTGGAGGATCGGGGATGTGTGATTGTCGGAATAGATGAGGATATCGAGGGATTCGACGGGCTGTCGGGCTGGGTAAACGAAAGCATCCCTGTGCTCGTATCAAGAATGAATGTCCCAGACGACAGGTTCAGGTATAATCTGGCTCATGAACTCGGTCACCTTCTCCTGATTACCAAAGGCGAATCAGAGGCCCAACAGGAGGAATATGCTCATAGATTTGCTGCTGCCTTCCTCGTTCCCGCAAGCACGGCTTTGAATGAGCTCGGGGCAAAGCGTCGCTCAATAAGTTTTCAGGAACTCGCGCTTCTCAAGATGGAATACGGCTTGAGCATGCAAGCCTGGGTGAGAAGAGCCAGAGACCTGGAGATAATCTCGGACAGCGCGTACAGAACCCTCTTTCAGGCATTCAATTACAGGAAATGGCGCAAAAAGGAACCCATCGATTACAATGGAAATGAAGAGCCGGTGAAACTGAGGCAGATGGTCTATCGCGCCTTAGAAGAGAAGATCATCTCTCCGGAAAGAGCCAGCGAGCTGTGCCCGGGATACAACATTGATGAAATTTTTTATGAGCCTGCCGGGGGCGAAGGTTCTCTCACAGCAGGCGAGCTGCTCAAGATGCCCAAGGCGGAAAGGCTGAAATACCTGGCTGAAGCAGCCGAAAAGGCTGCAGACGAATACAGGGGCAACCCTGAACTCACGGCATTCGAGGCCAGCGGTGACGGTGTGTGGGATGATCGAGCCGAAGAGGGGAGAAATATGGGAGGTGGATTTTGATCCTCAAGTTGCCAGGGAGATAAAGAAGCCAAGACCGGCTGTTGTCTTGAGTCACGAGGCGATGGGTCGAACAGGATTGAGAATCGTTGCACCGATCACCAATTGGAAAAAGGAATACGAGCAGTACGCCTGGTTCGTTGAACTGAATCCGGATTCGACCAATAAGCTCTCGAAACCATCGGGTGTCGACGCCTCGCAAGTGAAATCGGTTAGCACAGATAGGTTTGGCAGTTGTATTGGCACTATTAAGGACGCTCAGATTGATCTCATTGTGAAAGCTGTAAGACTGTGCATCGAATGACCTTTTCGAAGGTTCACCAGACACCCTCCACAGCCCTGTTGACCGCGTCCCATATCTCCCTGCGGAATCTCTCCTCTCCGAATCTCTCACCCTGAGCGCGAAGATGGGCGGTATCGAAAGACATCGACTCGAATCGCTCGAGCGCGTCAATCATCGACTCCACCGTCTGCTCCATGAACAGAATTCCCGTTACTCCATCGACAACCGTCTCCGACGCTCCCCCTACCCCGTACGCGATCGTCGGCGTACCCGCGCACGCCGCCTCGCACGGAACGATGCCGAAATCCTCCAGCGACGGGTGGAGCACCGCTCTCGCTTTAGCAACAAGATCGGGCGCGTCCTCTTCCTTCACAAACCCGATGAACTCTACCGTCGGGCCTGCGATCGATTCCAGCTTGCTCCTCTCGCCGCCGTCACCCGCGACAACCAGCCGCTTCTTCATCCGAGCGCACGCCTCGACCGCTATCTCGAGCCTCTTGTACGGAACCAGCCTGCTCAGAATGAGAAAATAATCTTCTTTCTCATCTGGCGCACACGGCTTGAAAAGCGAGTCCCGTACCGGTGGATAGATCACCCGACCGTCCCTCTTGTAGATACGGTTGATCCGCTCCCTCACCGTCTCGCTTATCGGGACGAAATGCGTGACCCTCTCAGCACGTTTGACATCCCATCGCCTGAGTCCCGGAACCTGGCTCAGAAAAACCGCGCGCGTGACCGGCCCCATTCGC
>CAYLVL010000150.1:0-6622 GCA_964387135.1 uncultured Planctomycetota bacterium | reverse complement strand
CGGCACTGGAAAGACTATCTCTCGGTTGGCTTCCCTCGCCCTCCACCTCACGAGCAAGCCGCGTCCGACCATCGAACATCGTAAAAACAACTCCGAATATGGCAAGATTGGGATTGAGTTGTTCGCGTACGATGTCCACCGTCTTCAGAAGCTGTGTAAGCCCCTCGAGCGCAAGGAACTCGGGCTGCATCGGGATTAGAAGGCCGTCGGACGCAACCAGCCCGTTCAGCGTGAGTATCCCGAGCGAGGGCGGACAGTCTATAAGTATATAGTCATAAAGCGAAGCAATATCCCGGATTGATGTCTTTAATACATGCGCGCGATGCGGCCTGTCCGCCAGCAGAAGCTCAGCTCCCGGCAGATTGAGGTTCGCAGGCAGGAGATAGAGATTATCCTGGATAGTCGGGAAGATTGAGGATCGGGCACTGATGCCGTCCAGCAGCACCTCGTAGACCGAGACGAACAATTGCGCGCGATCGAACCCGAGGCTGGTCGTGGCGTTGCCCTGCGGATCGAGATCGACCAGGAGCACACGCCTGCCCGTCTCGGCAAGAGCGCTTGCCAGGCTGATGGCGGTCGTTGTTTTGCCGACGCCACCCTTCTGGTTGGCTATCGCGATCGTCGGCATCGCAACGGAGTATACCAACAGGGCCGGCTCAATTCAATTTGATCCGGGGGAATCATATCCAAAGTGGTCGCTTTTTCATCTGCTTCCAGGTTCTTGGATATGCGGTTGAAGCGACTGAATAGTGGAAGAAGAGGGCGAAGTGGGAAGGGGGATGGTCCGGTATGTCGGGATGAATCGAGAATACGCGATCGAACGTGGTCCCGAGCCTAGCAAGGGTCCAGGTTGTTTCTGAAAGCGAGGACGAGACGGTCGAGGATGCCTGGAGAAGGATTGAGCCACCCGGCTCCACGAAAGCCGATGCGATCTCGATCAGAATCGAGATGGGCGCGAAGGCTTTGGCTACGACGGAATGAAAGCCGGATCGATAGACGGAATCATGCGCGAGATCCTCGGCGCGGCCATGGACAACTGAGAGCGATGAAAGGGCAAGCATCTTTCGGCAGGCATTAAGGAAATGGATTGGGGCGTCTGAAGCCTCGAGGCAGGATACGGGACGGGTGGGGCGAAGGATGGAAAGAGGTATTCCAGGTATGCCGGGACCGGAGCCGAGGTCGAGGATGGGGAGGTCCGGATCCAGAAAAAGATCAAATAAGAGGGAAGGAATGACAAGATCGCGCACGAAATGCCTGATGGAACGAGCGGTTGAGAATGAGAAGGCAAGGTTCCACTTATGGAACTGGTCCAAGTATGACGCCAGGGCTTCGATTTGCCCACTCGACAAGGGGAAGGGAAGCGGGTCGAGCAGGGAATCAAGAAGGGATGCAATGCCGCGAGGATCGAGGCTTTCAGGGTCGGTGCTCATGTTTCACGTGAAACACTCGCCCTAATATACAACAGAAACCACCCGTATGGTGGTTCCTGCAGGATTCATTCATCATGTCAACGGACCTTAGCTTCCTTCCATGAGATCCGACAGATCTGTGGTATCAAGAAACTCCCTGAACCTCTCGACTTCTTCCTCTGACGGCTGGAACTGCGTTTCATCATCAAGCTCCACCTGCATCCTCAGAAGCAGGTAGACCACGATCCCGGTGCCGTACACCTCCATCGGGTGCTTCGACTTGTCCGCCTGAGACTTGATGTACTCGGCGACTTTCGGGTTCTCCTGCTTGATGCGGTTGAAGAGCTCCTTCAGGTTGTACTTCGACCTGACCAGCTCCTCACTGACTCTCTCAACAGCTCCTTCAGTAACGATAAACATTTCGAAAACCTCCGGGCCTGACTGTTGGCTGACCCATCTTCTATGATGCGCTTCTCCTCCGCCCTCTTATCAATTCCGCTCTCCTTCGTCTCCTTCAGGTGCTTTTGAGTGATCTTATAGCACTCTATAGCAGTTTATTGTCACTCAATTGTAGCATAAACCAAGCGGCTTTTCAAGCCTTTCAACCCATTAGCACCGCTACAGTCCTTTATCGACACCCAGAGGCGTTCTCTACACCCTCCAACCCGATTAAGGACTTTTCAAGAGATGCGGTATCATGTATCCGGGTAAGCGCGCATGGATCGAAGAACCAACCAGACACTGCTGCTCGTCATCCTGATACTCGTGCCGCTCGCGCTCATTCTCGGAGCGTGCCTGATCCTCACCATGAACCGCCCGGGACGTATTTCAGTACCCGATGTCGCCTTCCTCGAGGAGACCGAAGCAGAGGCAACCCTGACAACGAGCATTGTCATTCCCGCTCAATCCCGGCAGCTACCCGTGCCCTCCCGTCAACAAACATCCGAACACACGATCACTGCGCCTCGGACGCTTGATAGATTGACGGGTGACCGGCTCATGTTCTGCGGATACCCCGAGTGCGTGGTATACAACTTCTACGGTGAGGAGATCGGCAGGCTCCAGCTTGAAGAGCCCGATGCGGCAGACCTGGCGGCGGCTGGCCTTGAGGAGAAATTGATCGAGTTCATCGTTCCTGCAAAATTGAACGCAATCGCGGCGACAGAGTCAGGACGGGTTTTCGCGGTATTCACGATGGACGAGCAGAATTGGCCCGCGCTTCTTGTCGAATGGGATTCATCAGGAGCGTTGATTTCAATCGAGAATACTGCCGATGATTTCGATGAGTACTACGGTGTTTGTCCCTGGTCCGTGATGAGATGGAATGTCACGACTACGGGCGAGAAGGTGGTTGTGTCCAACAGTGAGGGCGATTATCTGCTGATAGACGAGCACAATGCTAAAAGGCTGGGAAGCTGCGAGCTGCTAACGCCGGTGTACGATTTCTCGGGTGTTGTGATACATGGGCAGCACTTTTACGCAAGCAGCATCTCGTCGCCCGCGATACGATATGACCTTGACGGCACCATTGACTACGAATGGATGGCAACAGTCAATCGGCACTGGCAGCCGATTCCAGCCGGTTTCTGGGAGGACCATAGCCCTAAATACATGCTGGGCTGCATAGTGCTTGGCGATGACGATCTCATCTCAATTGTGACACCGGATGGTCTTGCTGAACTCGATGGCGAGGGTGGCTTGATAGGCTTTATCACAGACGATAATCAGCTCAATGAGATCGCTGAGAACTTGCCCTGGTATCGCGGAATGCTGCGGTATTTGAATGCAGACGGCGAAAAGCTGTCAATTCCTTTAATCACCGTGGCAGATACTGAGATTAAAGCGGCAAGACTTAGCGATGATTTCGATTACATTGACACGATCACCTTCTACGCGCCTGAAGCCACCGAAGAGCAACGCGAGCCTGAATCATCCGAGACCCAGCCCGAAGACGAAGCCCCCGACGATTCCGCCCTGTCGGTCGCGCCGACCGACTTTCCGCTCCTGCAGGCTGGGGATTACGCCGATCCCAGAATCATCTGGCGCGTGTTCGATGTCACCCCGTCGGGCTATCGCGGCGTCGATCAGACAATGCGCCGGGTTATCACCACCGACAAGGATTTGAAAGTGGTCGCCGTGCTCGATCGGTCGACAACCATCCGCGACGGGCTGTGGCAGGACATCGACGCGGTGCAGGTCGATTCGTCGGGCAACATGTACCTTCTCGACATTGATCAGAAGCTCGTCCAGGTGCTCGATCCGGCGGGTCACTACCTCAGAAGGCATCGCGATCTTGGTGTCGATCTTTTCGGGCAGGTGATGGAGCCGGATGAGATCATTATTGACGGGCGGGACCGTCTCTGGATCGCGAGCGACAACAGGATTTACGTGCTTGACCGGTTCGGCAATCTCCAGCGCATATTTGAGCGTCGCGGGGCACCGTATTCGCGGCAGGCGCAGACATGGGGGCAGGGGATGCCGTCCGAGAAAACCCCGCTTGGATACACCGTGCTTCCCTCGGCCGATCCCCTGCTGGGCGGAAGGGAACCTACCGAGCCGATCGTGATCGAGGCGGGCGAGTTCACTTCGGTCGCGCTTGGAGCGATATCCGATCCGCAGCTTTTCTACATCGGGCAGAACGCGAACGAGCAGATCCTGATCTTCGACTGGAACGGTCGGGAGCGCGGGACGATCGAACTCAATGTGCTGGTGCCGAGCAATAATCGCCAGTTTGTCGTGGGATGCGATGGATTCCTTTATCTTATCGATCCGGACAATGACACCCTCCTGGTCATGGATCCGCTCGGGGAGATCATCGCGACGATCGGGATAGAGGGCCTGCCGCAGGACGGCTGGACGCCGGGCCTGGGCCTGGGATTTTCTCGGACGGACATGCTGACCGCGGTAAGGTGTTACGTCGACTTCGACGGTCGCCTGATCGTCTTCGATACAAAGGCCGGGGAGATTTTAGTATTTCCTCTAAGGCAAGAGTAAACGGAACTACGGTGCAGGACGAAGCCCAAATCGGATCAAATCAGTTATAATACCCACCTGACGGAAAGAGGCGCCGATGAAAGTAACCGCTGCCGCCAAGGTGGGATTCACCGCGATAGTGATTGTGCTGGTGCTTGTGGCCATCTACAAGGGGATGGGCACGCCGATAACCTGGTTCTCGAGGCCTAGTGTCGGAACATACCAGATCAGGGTCAGCTTCGAGTCGGTGAAGGGACTGAAAGCGGGAGCGGATGTTCAGCTCAACGGCAACGGTATCGGCGAGGTGGGAGACATCGTAAACGACCCGTTCGGCGGTGTCATGGTTACGCTCAAGATCAAGGCCGGCCAGCCGATTCACGAGCACGCCACGTTCATTATCACAAGAGAAAACATCTTCGGTGGATTCGTGGTCTCGATAGACGAGCACCGCTCGGGCTTTCTCGATCCTGATATCCCGAACAACCACGACACGGTAAGGGTCGGGACCGGGCTTGTCGAGGCGGGCGGACTTGTAACGAAGGACGGCGTTCCGGTCGGCATGATAGAGTCGGTGACGAAGCTCGAAGGCGGACGAAGCGATCGAGCCGTGATCGACCTGTGGGGCGGTGTTGAGCTTGACCCATCGATGGCGTTCGTGCCGACGCGTCCGGCTGCCGGGGTGCGCGGTCTGATGGTGTCTGGCGGTGAGCCCGCGACGGGCTTTCGGACAGAACGTGTCAACGACAGCGCGGTTTCGGTGAGCCTGCCTGCGGGGCTGGTGGATGCGGGCGCGCTGGTGACCAGGAACGGCGATACTATCGGCCGGATCGTGTCCGTGGAGCCGGTCGATCCGGAGAGGGATCGGGCGACAGTCCGCCTGGTTGCGGGAGTCGAGGCGGACTCGCTGGTTCTACAGCCGTCGAGGCCGATCGGCGCCGGTCTTGCGGGTCTGGTCATTTACGATCAGATTCAGCCGGGTGCCGAGCTGGAAGGCTTCAGGGAGCCGGGACCGGAGGATCTTGTCGCGGACGCGGACCTTGCGCTAAGGCAGATCACAGATCAGGCGACCGCGATCATGCAGCAGCTTTCCGGTCTCCTGGAGAACGTCGAGGAATTGCTGGCTCCCGAGGATATCAACAGGATGCTGGCGGAGCTGACTGACAAGGCGTCGGCAGTGGCGAACAACATCATTCTGCTGACCGACAGGCTGAACAGCATGCTGGCCCAGGCCGAGCCGCGTGTGATGGACACCCTTGAGAACATCGAGGGCCTGACCGATGAAGCGCGATCGATGGTCGAGGGGCTTAATCAGTACAACGATCCCGCGCTCAGGGAAGACATCAACGAGATCATCGCCAACCTTGCGGACGCGTCCGAGAATCTGAACCTCGTCCTCGACGACATCCGGGCCTATACTTCTGATGAACAGCTCCGGGAGGATGTCGCGGGGACGTTCCATGAGGCCCATGCCAGATTGCAGGAAGCGGAGGAGACTCTCGCGACTGTTGAAACCGCGATAGAAGAAGCGACAAGTCGGGTAGGGGCGTTCGGCGATATCGAGGCCAACGCGGAATTCAGAATGAGATACGCGCCCGATCCGGATCATTTCGCGGGTGATTTGAACATCAGGTTCGGGCTGGAGGGGAGCGAAGCGTTCGCAATAGCGGGGATAGACGACATCGGCGAAAACGACAGGGCCAACGCGCAGATCGGATGGTGGGTCGGCGATGAAGTATCAGCTCGCGCAGGGGTGCATCGCGGCAAGCTCGGGGTCGGGTTCGACTGGCGCGGCGATGCGGCAAGATTCATCGGCGATCTCTACGATCCGAACGATTTGAGATGGGATGTGTACGCAGGCTACGCGATAATGCCGGAGCTCGATATCATCGTTGGTGTGGAGGATCTCTTCGAGGAAGACGAGGTGAACTTCGGAGTTGCCTTCCGGTTCTGAACGGGAGGAAAAGATGGAAGGTTAGTCCCCGATGCCTGCGCGCAAGCATGCGACTATCGACAAGGAGAGGCCGGCGAAGAAACGTCGGCCGCGCTTTCGATTAGGGCGCCTGATCGCCACCTTTTTCTTTCTCCTTCTGCTTCTCCTCTCCGCGGCGGTGTTCTTCCACAGGAGTCTCCTTCAGGCATACGCCCCCACGATTCTCGACACCGTCGTCTACGAGATGGAGTACTTCTACGACCTCGAGTTGAAGTACGACGGCTATCGCATCGCAGGCTTGAACGACTTC
>CAYLVL010000149.1:0-6648 GCA_964387135.1 uncultured Planctomycetota bacterium | reverse complement strand
CTTGTCCGAGTAGTACTCGCAGTCCACGTTGATGTAGATGATCCCGGCGTCCAGCTTGCTGCTGACGGTGTCACCCGCGCCCATCACGATGCCCCGGACATCGAAGCCTCGAAGGTTCGAGTTGGGGAACGGGTGGGTGATCGCGAGGTCAAGATCGACCGTGCCCGTTGATGGATTCAGGCTGTTCATCTGAACCTGAAGGCCCGGAGGCATCGGGGGCTGAAGCTGTCCCACGACATTCAGGTGAAACTGGGCTTCGCGGATGTACTCGATCTCAAGTTCGCCTGCCTCGGGATCGAAAGCTCCCTGCCAAAGGCCCCAGAGCACGTGGCCCGGACCGGTTGACGCGGATCGATCGGAATTATCGGTCGCACCCGGCTGCTGCAGTTCCAGATCGCCGGGAAGGTCGGGCACTACCGGCGATCCTCCGGGTGAGCCTGAGCAGCCGACAAAGAGCGCGAAAAGGATCAGGCAGCCTGCAAATGTGAGTAGTCTGTTCATAATGGTCACGGTCCTTTTGAGGGAAAAAATGAAGGGGCACACGGCACCGCACCCGAGCCCTGGGGTTCGGGTACACCTACCTTCCGACCGGGGGATCACCCGATCCTGTCCATGTTAACAAAAGCATCGATGATTTTCAATAATAGCGGATTATATCATTTGAAGTTGCGGGCCCGTAGTAGAGAGGAAGTGGGCGTCGAGCAGCTCGCTGAAAGACCGGATCGGATTCTTTCCGGAGCGCGTCCCGCCTGCATATTTCCACTCAGCACGGGGACAGTCCCCGCGGCCCTGCCCTCGCCCGACGATATTACAGGTTCACATTAATTCCCGACTCATCTTGCATGCCTATTCAATTCATGGTATACATGTCATTGAACGCTTTTTCCATCAGGAAAAGCGGGACGCAGTTCCCGCTCTTTTTTTGGCCTGTATAAGCCCGGTGGGAACTGCAAATCGAGGCGTGGCGGGAAAGGGGAGAAAAAATGCCTGCGCCCATCGAGGAAGAACAGATCGAGAGAATAGTCGAGGACTATCTCGAGAGTGAAGGATACGAGCTTGTCGATCTGAGGATCGGCGGCAACATCAGCCGTCCGATCATCGAGGTCTACTGCGATATCGAGGGCGGAATCACCGCCGAGGACTGCGGCAACCTCGCCAGGGCGCTTCGGTATCGCCTGACGGTCGAGGGATTCCTGGACGACGGGACGACGCTGATGGTCAGCTCGCCCGGTCTGGACAGGGTTCTCAAGCGGGAGCGCGATTTCAAAAGGTTCCGGGGCAGGGAAGTGAGCGTGCGTCTCGAGGAGCCGATAGCGGGACGGGGGAAGCTCCGGGGGACGTTGAAGGACTACCGTGACGGGACGGTGCTGCTTTCGGGTACCGAGGAGGGCGACCTGGCGCTCGCGCCGGGTCGATGGAAGGAAATCCGTTTGGTTCCTCAGTATCCCGAGGGCTTTAAGTAGTACATAACTGCATTTGCTATGCTTTTCTGGTATTATTACAAGGTTCACCTTGATGTGGACCCGGTCTTGATCGCGCATGGCGCGAGAGGGAGCTTATCGTGCATTTCACGGAACTGGAATACGCGATAGAACTTATCATGAAGGAGCGGGGCGTCCCCGAGGATATCGTGGTCGACGCTCTTGAGGCCGCTCTCACTTCCGCCTTCCGCAAGGAGCACGGCAAGGAGATCCAGCCGCGCATTATCATCCGGCAGGACGGCGGAATGAAGATGGACATTCATCTTCTCCGACGTGTAGTCAAGGAGATGGACGATCCGGAGACCGAGATAAGCTTGGAGGAAGCTCAGATGATCGATCCGGAGGCCGGCTACGACGATTTCGTCGAGACCGAAGCTCCGAATCTCGATCTTTCCTTTGGCCGAATCGCCGCGCAGGCCGCCAAGCAGGTGGTCATGCAGCGGATCAAGGAGGCCGAGCGGGACATTGTCTATCAGGAATTTCTCGGTCGCGAAGGCGAGCTGGTTACGGGCAAGGTGCGCCGAAGAGAAAAGGGCCATGTGTTTGTCGAGCTGGAGCGGGCGGAAGGGATTATCCCGCCCAGCGAGCAGGTCGAGGGCGATCGCTACATACCCAGGACCACAATCAAGGCGATCATTCTCGAAGTGAAGCAGACGCCGAAGGGCCCGAAGATCATACTGTCGAGAGCGCATCCCGACTTCGTGCGACGGCTGTTCGAGCTTGAGGTGCCCGAGATACTCGAGGGCACGGTGGAGATCGTAAGGATCGCCCGGGAGCCCGGGTTCCGCACCAAGATGGCGGTGTACTCGAACTCCCAGGAAGTCGATCCGGTCGGGGCATGCGTGGGCAGCAAGGGAAGCCGGGTCCAGGCGGTTGTGAATGAGTTGAAGGGCGAGAACATCGACATCATCCACTGGACGGACGACCCGTTCGATTTCATCGCCAACGCCCTCGCTCCGGCGAAGGTGTACTCGGTCGAGATTTTCGACGATGAGGAAAAGGCCGAGGTCATTGTGCCGGACGACCAGGCATCGCTGGCCATTGGAACAAAGGGGCAGAATGTACGACTCGCCGCCAAGCTCACTGGATGGGCGATAGACATAAAGAACGAGCGCGAGAAGCTCGAAGAGGAAATGAAGGTACGCGAGGCGGAGCGCGGGGACTACATCGAGAAGCTGATGCAGACCCCGATCGAGGAGCTGCCCCTGAGAAAGCCCGCTCTGGAAGGTCTGATCGAGGCCGGTTACAAAAACCTCGGCGATCTGATGGAGCAGCCGCCTGATGTTCTGATGGCCGCCAAGGGCTTCGGTGAATCGAGCCTTCAGGACCTCGAGAAGTACCTGAACCAGCACGGGCTGACGTATGAACAATACGAAGAGAAGGCCTCGGATGTAACAACCTAGAGGCTTAATGGATTCTATATATGGCTCTTCACGGCGGGGAATACCAGGATGGCTGAGCCGGTACGAAGATGTGCCGGATGCGGCCGGAAGGCGGGGAAGTCGGAATTCATCCGGGTCGTCCGACTCCCAACCGCCGAAATCGTGTTTGACCCGGAGCAAAGGAATCAGGGTCGCAGTCTTTATTTCTGCGGCTGTATCAAATGCTTCGAGACGCTTATGCGACGAGGAGCGCCGAAAAAACTGATGATGGCAGTTATCCCGCCGGAAGTGCGGGATGAGATAATAAGCTACCTGTCCCAGACGGAGAGTGGATCATGACTTAACGACGGGGAAAAAGAGAATCTCCATCCGGGACGGGAGCCGGAGGTTTACTGAATTATATGGTTCGAGTCCACGAACTTGCCGCCGAGCTCGAAGTCCCTTCAGGCAAGGTGCTTGAAGTCCTCACGGCCCTGGGTGTCGAAGCGAAGTCGCACATGTCTTCCCTCACGGACACCGAAGCCGCAAAGGTCAGGTCGGCACTGACTTCAAAGGCCGTGCGCACAAGCACTGTAAGCGGAAAACGGGATTTCCGGGTGCGTGATATCTCTTCCAAGTCCAAGAGCCCCTCGGTCCGCCCTCGCCCTACCCTCCGGAAAGAGGAATCCGGTCGCAGAGTTGTAACCCGAAGAAGGGTTATCAAGCGTGTCGTGCGTCGCTCCGGCGTTGATGAACCGGCCGACTCCCAGGCGACGATCGAGGCTCCGCCCAGGGACAAATCCAGGCCCGAGCTTCCCGATATCGAGAAAGCCGTCAAGGATATCGACAGGTCGATGACGTCGGTCGGCGCCGCGCCTTCGGCGGTGGAGGACGAAACCGCGGTCGAGAGCGCTCCTGAGTCCGCTGACACTCGGGCTGTAGATGACAAGGCTCCCCTGAGAAGGGAAAAAGTCAGAAAGAAAGGCAGACAAAGGGACGGGCGCCCGCGCAAGCCCGGGACGACGGACAGGCAGGAGCCCCGACCGGCCGCAAAGGGCAACGAGAGGCGGTACGCGCCGGTGGGTAAGGGCAGGGCCAAAGTGGCCAAGCCAAAGCCGCCGAAACCCAAGGTCCCGAAAATCCCGAGCCCCGAGGACTATCTCAGGCCGAAGGATACCGATCTCGCGGCTTCCATGGAGAAGCTCGCTACCAATGGGCTTAAGACCAGTATAGATAAAAGAGGAGGGAAAGGACGGCCTGACACTGCAAGCACTGCAACCGATCGAAGAAGGAAGCGTCGCAGGAAAATAATCAAGGACGACAAGAGGGGCAAGCCGGCGCCGCAGGGCGGACGTGGTCGCAAGGGCGATGTCAGGCGGCAGGTGCAAAGCCAGCTTGATACCACCTCGACCGTTCGCAAGCGCGGCAGACGAAGGGGCAGACGAGACGATCCGGGCGGCAGAAGCGCTGTCAAGGCTCCGCCGAAGAAGATCAGGATCGGAGAGCATATCTCCATCAAGGAGCTCAGCGCTCAGACCGGATTGAAATCGGCCGAGATCATCGGATTCCTCATGAAGGAGTTCGAGATACTCGCGACCATAAATCAGACCGTGGATCAGGAGATCGGCGCGCTCATCTGCGACCATTTCGGCTTTGAATGCGTGATGGAGAAGGTCAGGGAAGTTGAGGACGTCCTCAAGCACGAAGAGGACCGACCCGAGGATCTGGCTCCCCGACCCCCGGTGATCACTGTCCTTGGTCATGTCGATCATGGCAAGACAAAGCTTCTGGATGCGATCCGCGGAACCGACGTGGTGGCAACCGAGACAGGCGGCATCACCCAGAAAATCGGAGCATTCCAGATTGAGGCTCAGACGAATAACGGCGAGAGTAGGAAAATCACGTTCATCGATACTCCGGGTCACGCCGCGTTTACCGCCATGCGTGCCCGAGGCGCGCAGGTTACCGATATCGCGGTGCTGGTTGTCGCCGCGAACGACGGGGTGATGCCCCAGACTCTCGAGGCGATCGATCACGCGAGGAGCGCGGGTGTCGAGATAGTCGTCGCGATCAACAAGATAGATCTGCCCGATGCGAATCCCGAGAGGGTCAAGCAGCAGTTATCGGAAGTCGGGCTGGTTCCGGAGGAATGGGGCGGCCAGGTGATCATGGTCCCGGTAAGCGCCAAGAAGAAGATCAACATTGAGGAGCTTCTGGAGCAGCTCACCACTGTGGCCGACATACTCGAACTCAAGGCGAATCCTGCCGGAATGGCCGAGGGCGCGATCATTGAAGCAAGGCTCGATAAGGGTCGTGGCGCCCTGGCCACCGTCCTGGTCAAGCGCGGCACTCTGAATGTCGGCGATTACGTGGTCGCCGGGAGAACGTGGGGCCGCATCCGGCAGATGACGGACGAGGACGGCAACAATATCGAAACCGCCGGACCTTCGAGCCCGGTGCTGGTTTCCGGGCTCAATACCGTGCCCCAGGCGGGCGACACTCTCAATGAGGTCGCGGATGAGAAAACGGCAAGAGAGATATTCGACAAGCGGGAGATGGAACACCGTCAGGGTCGCCTCAGGATGGTCAATACGATCTCGCTGGAGGATTTCTACGAGCAGTTGTCGAGGGGCGAAGCGAAGGAGCTGAACATCATCCTGAAGGCCGACCTGCAGGGATCGATCGAGGCTCTTCGAGGACAGCTCGAGCAGTTGTCCACGGACGAAGTGGGCGTCAGGTTCATCCACACGGCGGTAGGCAACATAACCGACAGCGACGTGATGCTCGCGATGGCCTCCAAGGCGGTCATCATCGGATTCAACGTGGTGGCGAGTCCGGAGATACGCAAGCAGGCGGCCATGGAGGGCGTGGACATCAGGACGTACAACATCATTTACAAGGCGGTCGAGGATATCCGGGCCGCCCTTGAAGGAATGCTCGAGCCTGATTACGAGCAGAGGACTCTCGGTCACGCGGAAGTCAGGCAGATCTTCAAGCGGACCGGCAGGATGATCGTGGCGGGGCTTTATGTCGACGACGGCAAGCTTGTCAGGGGCGCGGACATTCGAGTCATGCGCGACGGCGAGCAGATCGCGGAAATTCAGCTTACGAACCTGAAACGATTCAAGGACGACGTAAAGGAAGTGGAAGCGGGTTACGAGTGCGGTATCATGCTCGAGGGTTATAACGATCTCAAGGAAGGCGATGAGGTCATCGCGTACGTGACCGTAAAGGTGCTTAGAACCCTCGACACGGCCGCCAGGGCGGAATGACTTTCGTCAAGAGGTTGGATCATGTTTGTGGGGCTTCTGACTCTGGATCTTCGTCTGCCCGGTTGCGACACTCTCAAGGAGAAGCGGCACAGGCTCAAGGGCGTAATCGAGAAAGTGAGATCGAAGTTCAATGTATCGGTGAGCGAGGTGGGGCATCTGGACGCGCACAACTCCTCCACAGTGGCAGTCTCAATGGTGAACAACGAGAGGCGGATGATCGAAAGGGTTTTCACCAAAGTGGAGAGCTTATTCGATAACGGCGACGGGATGATGATCTCGCACAGCGAGGCGGAGTGGTTCTAGGTCTCACAATGGAAGAATCGTGACCGGGTGGAATTTAGTCGGTCCGGATGATTTGCAATGGCTTCCGATATCAGAATGAAACGGATCGCGGCCTTTCTCCGGCAGGAGCTGTCCCGAATAGTATCCCGGGAGTTGAAGGATCCCGTCTTTGACAACAAGGTGATCTCTTTCCCCGAGATAAGAGTGAGCCGCGACCTCTCTCTCGCCAGGGTCATGGTGAGCGTGCTGGGC
>CAYLVL010000148.1:0-6787 GCA_964387135.1 uncultured Planctomycetota bacterium | reverse complement strand
TGCTGCCACTAAAGCCTGGGAGGCAATTAAAAAGAGGGATTGGAGAGGATTGGCGGATATTGTCATAATGCCAGTGCTTCGGTGGGGAAGCGAGAAGCTGGATTCCCTTGCCGATTGGATTCGAAAGAATCTGGGGATTGACCCGGATGCCAACAACAGGTTCGACCTGGGGGATGTCAAAGTTATGTTAGAGGGCCTGGTAAGGATAAGCTGGGAAGGACTAAGGTTTGTTGGTAAGAAGATAGACAGCTTTGCCGATTGGGTGAGGGAAAAGCTGGGGATGAGACCGGATAAAAATCAAGTTCTCGACTGGGGAGATATAAAGGTCATCGGAAAGGCAATCATAACCCTGAGTTGGGAAGGGCTAAAACTTGTTGGGAAAGCAATAGACAGTTTCGCTGACTGGGTGAGAGAGAAACTTAGTATGCAGCCAGATAAAAACCAGTATCTCGATTTGGGAGATATAAAGGTCATCGGAAAGGCAATCATAACCTTAAGCTGGGAAGGATTGAAGCTTGTAGGCAGAGCTATAGATAGCTTTGCCGATTGGGTGAGGGAAAAACTGGGGATGCATCCTGACAGGAACCAATACCTTGACTGGGGTGACATAAAGGTTATTGGGAAAGCAGTTATAACTTTAAGCTGGGAAGGACTAAAACTTGTGGGCAGGGCAATCGATAGCTTCGCCGATTGGGTAAGAGAGAAGCTTGGAATGAGACCTGATAGGGACCAGAGATTGGATTTTGGAGACATCAGGGTCATAGGGGAGGGGATCGTCAGGCTGATATGGACAGGGCTGCGGTTTGCAGGGGAAGCTATTGATGATTTTGCCGATTGGGTCAGAAAACAGGCTGGACTTCCTGAGGACGAGAACAAAGCATTTGACCTTGGAGATGTGAAAGTCATCGTCAGGGTGGTAACCAGTCTTATCTGGGCTGGAATGCGATGGGGACTTCAGGTTGTCGATGTCCTTGCCGACTGGTGCCGCAGGCAAATGGGGCTTCCGGAGGATGAGAACGAGGAGTTCGATCTGGGGGATGTCCGGGCAATATTGGCGTTTTTGGCCCGGGTAGACTGGAAGGGAGTATTCGACAAAGTAGGGAAAACTATTGCTGATTTGGGGAATTGGATCCGGGATAAACTGGGGTTGCCAAAGGACAAAAGTTTTTGGGAGCTTACCAGTACAACCGCAGTTATGGGGATTTTGCTAAAGCTAATTTGGAAAGGAATAGCCGGGTTTGCCGGGACGATAAAGGAGTGGCTGCAACAAAGCTCGGGCCTGAAAGATCCTTTGGACCTTTTGGTGAAAGTGGGGAAGATATTCCTTGAGCTTCCCGAATGGGCGAAGTGGAGCATCGATTGGGCAGGGGATATTTTCCTGGCGGTATTAATCGGGAAAAAGATAGCCGAAAAAGTGGGGAAGACAAAGATTCCAACCACAAAGATCGGAATCAACATCCTTTTGGTGGTGGAGACCTTCAAGTGGGCCTACCGGTTGGGTGAATGGCTCGGCCAGCTGGATAAAGTGAAAGAGCCGATACAGAAGAAATTCCAGGAGATATTCGAGCGACATCCCGAGCTTCTGGAGGAGAACGTGATAGTGGCATTTGGCAAGGCGATGGCCATTTTGCTTGTCGAGGGACTTGCCTACACAAATGTCATCTTGCCAAAGAAGCTAATCTCGTGGATAGGAGAAAGTATCAGTAAAGCTGCACCTGAGTTTTTCAAATCGGGCATTGACCTGGCAGCCAGTTTAATGCGAGGTCTGGGAGAGAGTATGAAAAACATGGGATCAGCCTTTGTTGATTTCATTAAGGGCCTGATTGACCCTCGAAACTGGGGCAAAGTGTCAGAGCTAGTTGATGAGTTTTTGCGGAAGATAGGCGAAGTTAGAAAGGCTCTTCCTCAAAAGCAGGTGGCCTTTAAGATTTCTCCTGAAGCTGCACAAAAACTCAAGGAAATACAGGAAGCGATGACAGAGCTTGAGGTAAAAGTTATAAAGGCATCTCAGAGCTGGGACAGATACAACCAGGCGCAGAGACTTCTGGTGGGGAAAATAATGAGCTATCTGATTTGGGCAAGAGACGAGCAAATAAGGTTTGCCTATGAAATGCCTGATGATTTTGCCAAAGCCTTCTTAAAGGGATTCATGAAGGCGGGCACCAAAATGCAAAAAGAGATCATAAAGACCTTTCAGTCCGGCAAGCTGAAGGAAGCCCTGGCCATGGTGGGAGAAGAACTCGGATACGGTCTTTATGTTGGCTTCTCTCCTGGAGGAATAATAGAGGGTGCCGTGGAAGGACAGAGGGAGCTCAACAAAGTGATGAGCCAGAATCTCTCTCAAATGATAGAGAGCCTCGGCAACCTCTCTTTGCAGGCCAAAGAGTTGTTGGCACCTGTATTCAAAATGCTGAAAATCGTGGTTATGGGGATTATAGAGGCTATACGAAAAATATCTCCTGAAGCTGCAAAGAGCATGGAGGACTTGATAAAGGGGGTGGAGGAGTTCTTCACGACATGGGACAAGTTAGGCAAATTAGACGTCAAGCCACCCTTTACGACAGAGCATGTTAAAAAGGCAAAAGCACTAAGCGAGGCCACTTTGTCGGTTTACCAGGCAATACGAGACACGACAAGTCAGGCTACACGATGGCAGGAAATATGGGCGAAGATCTTGGTCTCCTTACCCGAGTCTTGGAGAAAGGTCATCCAACATATTCGTGAAGGATGGAATGCCATAATGGCCGGTATGGACAGGGTCACATCTGCCTGGTTCTCGACAATCAATGAATGGATCCAAGGCGGAATGAGGTTCCGTGATTTTATAACCGGCATGTTCGATGACATAAAGAACTCCTTTCTTAACCTGGTTTCAGAGCTTCTTGCCAACTGGCTTTTTCTCATGACCTTCGGAGGGAAAGGCCCCGGAGAGGCCTGGATCGCAGCAATCGGAGGGATAACCGGCCTTGCCAAGGGTGGATACTTTCCGGAAGGTGGAGTAGTTCCTGCTCAGGAAGGACTGTACCTCAAACATCCCGCAATACTTGCTGCAGAGACTCCCTCGTCAAGGCCTGAATGGGTTCTCCCTGACAGAAAGCTAAGAGAGGCCATCAGGGAAGAGGCAGGGGGAGGCAATGTTTCAGTGGTATTTAACATAAACGCTCTGGATGCAAAGAGTGTAGATAGGTGTGTTCGGGAGAACAGGGACCTTTTTGAGGGGATAATTGTCGATGCTATCAGGAGGAACTCAGCTACCAGAGGCACCATAAGAAGATATGCAGGGGTAGGATAATGGCACTTGAGACATTCACTTGGACACCGCATTACGTATATGAGAGAACTCCTGAATGGAGGACTCTTCGCACAGAATTTGAGTCTGGGAGGATGCAGACAAGAAGCAAGTGGGCATCACCAAGAAGAAGATGGCATCTTGTTTTTCGTAATATTACAAAAACCGAGGCCCAGGCAATAATTGATTTTTTTAATGCCAGGAAGGGGAGATACGAGAGGTTCTATTGGACCTGTCCCCTTGATAACGCGCAATATACGGTCCGCTTTGACAATGATGCACTTACCTGGCGCGTTAGCGCTCCCCCTTATTATGGCGAGCTTGAGTGTGACTTTATAGAGGTGAAATAATGGCAAAGAGCCTACCTACAGCGATTCAACAGGAGATAGCAAAGGATGAGAACCAGCCCATCCATCTTGTAACCATAAATCTGGATGAGGTTACTCTTCGCTACACTGACTACGATACCGATGTGACTTTTGGAGGCAACCTGTACACGGCAAAAGGTATGAGCTTTGACCCGGCCTCGTACTCTCTCTCTTTGGAGGTGGATGAAGTGGAGCTTCATCTTGACAATGTGCAAAGAGATATGAGTTCTCTTTTGGAAACCTATGAGTTTCAGGGAAGATGGTGCACTATCCAGAAAACTTTTGCTAACCTGCTGGATAACTCCGAGAACGTGATAACCCTTTTCTCAGGAAGAGTGTACCATCCGAGAGTGAACGAGCAGGAATTTGTCATTACAGTAAGGTCCCTTTTAAGCACCCTGAACAAAGAAATTCCCACAAGGCTATACCAGAAGTTCTGCCAATGGGAGTTTGGCGGGACGGAGTGCGGACTGAACATCACTGTGAGCCCCTACAAGGAAACTGGGACTGCTGGTGCAGGATCGACCTCCTCAAAGCTCGTGGATCCGGCCAGAACAGAAGAGGAGAACTGGTGGAAATACGGGGTACTAAAGATGACTTCTGGAGCCAACAGTGGATATAGGAGAGAGATTCTATCTTCTGCTCCAGGAGAGGTAAGACTTCTGGTGGCATTCCCCAATCCTATTGCCGAGGGGGATAGTTATGAAATCCAGACGGGATGTAAAAAAACATTTGCCGAATGCAGTAATAAGTATTCCAATGATGATAATTTTGGGGGATTCTTGACAGTCTCCCGAGAGGTGGCGAGGAAATAACATGGGATGGTTTAGTGTTGCTCTAATAATTGCATCGTTTTTCATACGGGGAAGCAAACCTAGAAAAAGAAATACATCTCCTACCTATAAGTTCGGTCCTTGGGATAATACTTCGGAACGAGATATCCCTGTTCCCATTATATACGGGAAAAACAAAGTGGCAGGGAACCTCATTTACCGGACTCCCGAGGAGAGAAAGGAGATAATCCAGTTCATCGGGCTTGGGGAAGGAGAGATAAAATCCGTCAGCGACATCAAAGTAAACGATGTTCC
The DNA here is from genome assembly GCA_964387135.1 of uncultured Planctomycetota bacterium. Taxonomy (GTDB): domain Bacteria; phylum JAJVIF01; class JAJVIF01; order JAPKYR01; family JAPKYR01; genus CAYLVL01. The sequence goes on along the minus strand of CAYLVL010000148.1, from coordinate 2,042 downwards.
GATAGATGAGCTGGAAGACTGTAGCTATGATGTTTATCTCGGAACGGCCACCCAAGAGCCTGATTCCCGCCAAGAGAAAAGACATTTAATTCCAGTAGCAGACACCTATGTTGATTCAAGGTATCCTGATTCCAGTGAGGGTCCAAATCGGATATTTGGCAATTTCTTTAAAGTTCTTGTCTCTGACGGATTATATGAAGGCTATATGAAATTTGATCTGTCCCAACTTAGAGGAGTGGGTGAAATTATCAGTGCTACCCTTTATCTCCGAAATGGTCGATCGGACAACTCTGGCACCTGCTATGTCTATAAAGTAGCAGATGATTCCTGGGAAGAAACAGAATTGACCTGGAACACAAGACCTCCTATGGGCGACCAAATAGGGAGTGTCTATTTCCATAAAGATTCCAGAGCTTGGGAAACGCTGGATGTTACTAATTATCTTAAGGAGGAGTTTGTTACCAGTGACCAGCTTATGTCCCTCGGCTTCAGGGAGGTCGGAGGAGATAGGCTGTATTTTTACTCCAAAGATTCAAGCTCGCTCCCCTACATCGAAGTCATATATACTCCTGTAGGCGTGGGGGCGATGAGACATACCGCCTACATCGCCTCCACCATAAAAGCGCAGGAGAAAGTATCGGGAGGTACTCCTACCATTACCTGCATCGTAGAAGGCTTGAAAGTCCCACCGATCGGAGGTGGAACAAGGACGTACTCCCGCAATCCTGCCAGATGCATTTATGATCTGCTTACAAACTCCAGATATGGTCTTGGCTATGACCCATCAGTAATAGACACCACCTCTTTTTCCGAGGTCGAGGCGTACTGTGACGAGCTGGTACCAGATGGGGCAGGAGGGACTGAACCCCGCTTCCAATTGGATATTGTGCTTGACGAGAAAGAGCCTGCTCTGGATGCCTTGAATGATATTCTTGCTACCTTTGGAGGTTATCTCTACTACTCGAACGGGAAGCTAAAACTGGGAGTAGAAAGGGCAAAATCTCCGGTTCAGTCCTTTGATATGGACACAATTGTAGAAGGGTCCTTCTCATACGAAGAAGTTCCTTTGGAAAACCTGCCGAACAGAGTGAAAGTTCTATACACAGATGAGAATGAGGATTTTAACCAAACTCACGTGGTGGCAGAGGACAGGATCTCCATAGAGGATGAGGGTGAGGTAAGGGAAGAGGAGATAGCTCTTTACGGGATAAATAGGCGCTCGCAGGCATCAAGAATGGCCATGCAGTACCTGTGGAAGGCTCGCCTCTGCAGGACAACCTGTTTGTTTAGGGTCGGGATTGGAGCGCTGAAGTGCGAGGTGGGTGATGTCATCGAAGTCTCTCATGATGTTCCTGGATGGGCAGGCAAGCAGTTCATGATTGAGAAGATGCAGATGACCGAGAACGACGAGATGGAACTCTTTTGCAGGGAATACAATGCAAGCATCTATAATGATGAGGGGCTACCATACCAGGATGATGAGGGAACTGTCTTGCCAAACCCGCTTGAAGCTCCAGACCATGTCAGAAATCTTACCCTTGAGGAATCTGGATTTGTAAATCAAGATGGAATTTTTGTCCCCAGAGTCTTGGTGAGTTTTGATGAGCCTTTTGAGAATGCCTTTTGGCATCATGCCGAGATCTGGACGTCCCTTGATGGAGAGAATTGGACATATTATGGCAACTGCCAGGATGGGAACAAGTACCCCATAGTGGGAGTCTTCCAGATAGGGGATACCCTCTATGTCAAGGCTGTGTCGGTAAGCGTTTACGGAGTCAAGGCTGACTTTGATACTGCTCCATACGAATCTGAGGAAATTAGTGAGACTATGGAGAGTCCTCCCGATGTGACAGGTCTTCAGGTGGAAGGTATGGGGAATGAGCTCGTGTTCTACGGGAGGGACTGCAAGTTCGTTTGGAACAGAGTAAGCGCCACAACTGGAGCTGACCAGACACCGGTTGGAAATGAGACTTTCGGGGCTGCAGAAGGAACAGATGACCCGTACTTCAAGGACTACTACCTGGAAATCTGGGTTGGTGGCA
>CAYLVL010000147.1:2474-6800 GCA_964387135.1 uncultured Planctomycetota bacterium | reverse complement strand
GTCGGTTCACACCCAGCCCCTGATCATCTTCGTGAGCAATCTTGTTGATCCCCTGGAAGAGAGGCTTGCGGAGCACGAGCGCAGGCGTGTGGAAGCGTCCCTCAGGCGCGATCTCGGACGTCAGATTGTCGGTGGCCTTTTCCAGGTCCCGTTCTGGCCCTACCTCGCCGCGAGCGAGATACCTGCCGGTCGGATCGACGTGGAGCGTGAAAGACGTCTCCCGGACTGGCGCAGGACCTACTTCCCGGCGGCTTCATACGCGGGATCGGGGGATGTCCCGGGCTTCTCCGTCGTGGCGGTTCCCGATGAAGGCTTTTTGGTGAGGGAGTCCGGCTCAACAGGCGAGGGCGAGGGGGTGGTCATTGAGCACTATGTCGAGGGAGATATCACGGAATTCACAATTCCGCTGCCTGAGGGCGTGGGAGTCAGCGTGCTTTATTCGATGGATGATTCGGAATGGCGGGTCGGCGATGTGCCGGTGAGCGAGGTCGATACGGCTGGGCTTGCAGGATGGCTTGAAGGCGGCGAGACTGGAGATCCAGGCGCGTCCCTGTATTCGGAGATTAGAACGACCCACGGGGAGGATACGCTCGGCAGGTACATGTTCGCACCGCGAGGCATTGATCCCGGCACAAGTCTCAAGTGGCTTGGCGAGGCTGGTAGCGAGCCGATTCCGGTGGGGGATTCAGGCCCCAACGTACTGCTTGTTCTTTTGTCGTGCTGGGTTTTGTACGGCTTTCTGGTTCTGGTTGGAAACTGGCTGTATCCGTTCTCCAATCTGGGTCCGCTTGCGCTTTTCGGACGGGCTGTCGCGGTATATCCTTTTTATCTTATAATCAGCCTTCTTACGGCCGGGCTTTGGGGGCTGGGATTCATCATTGCCGCGCTGGCCTTGGCGAGGTTGCTGGCCCCGGAGGGGAGGAGGATTCGGGCTGGAGGAGTAGTCCTCGCGGCTGGCTTCGCGCTGGCGTTTGTTTCATGGATTACAGTCTGGTAATGGCTATTTCTAGGATAAGTGAATTCTGCTACAATAGAGGCGCCCGATAGGGGCGGCGATGTACATGCCCGATGAAACCGTAGGAGACAAGCCTGCGGACGACGAGGTTGCGGACGAGAACTCGGATGCTGAAGCCTCGAACGAGGAGCAATCGGCAGAAACGCCTGAAGAGGGCGATTCGCAATCTGCGACCGCAGAGAAATCCGAATCGGGGAGTTTAGAGCAGTCCGGCGGGGCATCCGCTGCTGAAGCCGCTTCGAAATCCCCTTCGGAGAAGCCCGCCGACGATAAGGCGGAGACACGCTCGCATGTCCGGCGTCTCCGCAGATCGGTGGGCATGGCCATGCCCAATAATCGCTACCGCGTCTTCCTCGGGCGTGGCGCTATCCCCCCGGTAAGCGAGAAGAAGCACTTCGTCGCGCGGCTTAAAAAGCTCGATCGACTCCAGGTGGTCATTCTGGAGGGGGACGAGAACGATGCCTCGAATAACGAGTATGTTGGAGAGGTCGGTCTCGGCAACCTGAAGTTGCGCCAGGACGGGCGTGCGGAAATCGAAATAGAATATTCACTGAGCGACAAGGGGATACTGTCGGTCGCCCTTTATGACAAGATTGGCCGGATCGACAGCATCGCGAAATTCGTACTGCCGCAGTTTGCCGCTGGTTTACCTCGTACAGAAAGCCTTGCAGAGCTGCCTGTGAACGAGCTTTCGATGAAAATCGATGTTCTTGAGCAACAGATGCAGCTTCTGAAAGGTGAACTCGCAGTCCGCAGGGAAAAGGACTGAACCCAGCCGGGACAGGACCGGGAAAAGGAGGATTAGCTTGTGAGACAGGAGCCGTCTGTAGCTCCCGATCCCGCAGATGGATCTCCGCAGCCGGGCGGAAATGATCATGTGCGGCATGCGGATCTCGTTCGCGCGCGTGCAGGGATTGAAAAAATAGCGCGATCGCGCCTGGAGCAGGACGTTCCTCTAAGCAAGCTCGAGGGGGAGGTCGAAAAGCTGCGATCAGCCCTGGCCGAGGTTGTCAGCGAAGAGAGGGATCTGAGAATAGAGCGTGTACGCCTTTCCACCCGAAGAGACAATCTGAGAAAAGCCGGTCTTGGTCTCCGAAGGGACAGGCTTGAAAAGGAAGCGAAGATCTCATCGATGCGATCCCGGATTTCAGCGTTGCTGGATGAGGTCTCGGCGACGCATGTCGATGAAGTCGAGAGGCTTGGAGCGAGGGTAGAGGATCTGAAGGACATGGTAGAGGCGTTCCGGGAGGCCCTGTTGATGCATCGCAGGGACAGGAATCGGGTGCTCAGGCTGCTCCACGGTGCGCAGTCCAGTCTCCAGGACCTTCTGACCACGGGAGTCATTCAGCGGATAGTGGAGCTTGAGCGGGAGAGCGGGAATGAGCGTGGCTCGGGACGGGTCGGTAAGGCCGGAATCGCTGCGGAGTTGCTCGGAAGACTGCTCGTGCTGGAAAGGGAGGAGTCGCATCTCGGCGGTAGAATCATGCGTCGCCGGGTCGATCCCGAGGACTGCTGCCCGGATTGACTTATCGTCCTCGCGGTGCTATCGGTGTGCAATGTGGGAACCTGCCGCCGGACGATTGAAAACATGCCATCGGCTTATCGCGCCGGTAGGGGGATTCTGGAGGCAAAATGGACCGGAAATGGCTGAGAGTCTTGCATTGGGTGCCGTTCTTGGGCGTATAATAGGGGCTGACCTGAACGGTGAAAACGTTCATGAAATGTGGTATATTGCACCGTACGCGAGTAATCGGGAGGTTTCCTGAATGACTGACGATCGGGTTGCGGAGCTCGAAAAAGAGATCCGGGAGCTCAACCTGAAGCTTGAGATCGAGCGACAGAAGGTTCGCAAGCTCGAACAGGAGAATCAGAAGCTCAAGGACAAGCTTGCCAGGCAAATGCGGAGCGAGCGCCCGCTGCGGGTGGCTGTGCCCCCGGCTGCCGCGTCGCCGGCGCCCGAGAAGGTACCGACAGGAGACGTTCTGGAGAGCGGAGTCACCGAGGACGAGATCAACGATTATCGCGAGAAGCTCAGGCAGTTGACCGCCCAGAAGGACGCCAGCGAGCAGGAGAAGTGGGATCAGTCCAAGGAAGTCATCGAGCATAAGGAGACCCTCCAGCGGCTTCGCGTAAAGAAGATCAACATCAAGAAGGACATCGACGAGCTGAACGAGCGACTCGACAGGAAGGAAAACCAGAACTTCAAGAGTCGCCTTGAAATTACCGATCTCAAGAAGGAAGAGAAGAAGACGCATACGATAGCGGACGAAGCCGAGGAAGACAGGAAGCGTCTGGAGAAGGAGATCGAGAGGCTTGAGCGGCTTATCGAGAAGGAAAAAGGCACGCTCAGGGAGGAGAAGCTCGCCAGGGACAAGGTGCAGTTCGCTCTCAATCGCGCGATGAAGATAAAGGGCGAGTACGAGTCACATTTTCTGGCCCGATTCTACAACAAGTAAGAGACGCAATTCGCAGTGCCCCGGCCGGGTGAATGTTCTATGGATCAACGGCAACTCGAGAAAGAACGAATTCGACTTACACGCGAGATTTCCATGCTCGAATCGCAGCTTGCTGCGGCAATAAAGGGCAAGGAGGAGAAGCTTGAAGAGAACAAGCAGATCAGGGAAGAGATAGCAAAGATCGAGGAGGAGAACAAGGCCCTCGAAGAGGAAACAAGGCGTCTTGATGAGGAGATCGCGGGCCTTGACGAGGAGTTCAAGAATGCGCAGGTTGAGGCGGGGCGTCTGCGGCGCGAGATCAAGATCAACATCGAGCGATCCGAGAATGAGAAGAAGCAGGCGCAGGAGCTCAGGTCTCAGATTGCGAAGCTCGAAAAAACACTGGAAACCCTTCGGAGGGAAGTCAAGCAGGAGATCGATGACAGGCGCAACCTTGAGTCGAGGCTCCGAAAGACCAACGCTCACATAGACGCGATGAAGTCCCACAGGATGGCTGGATTCGTGACGCGCCAGCTTGAGAAGCAGGACTGGTACCAGCGCCAGGAAGAGCCGCTTCCCTCATATGACGGGGAGGATACGGCGGAGGAAATGGAAGCGATGGATGAGGAACCCGCGGCTGAAGCTGTCGAGGCGGTAACCGACCAGCCCGCGGAAGAGGTCAAGGAGGAGCAGGACGAAGGCGGAATCGATTTCAGTGCGGGTTAGTCATTGGCAAGACATCCCCATCCCTGCAAAAAAATTCGGCGCATCGGCGCCGTTTTTCTTTGCCTGCTTCAATGAGACCAATGTCTATCCTGCAACCTGCTCCGACACTACGACTTCGTCGCCTTCCAGAACAAGGATCGCCTTGCTGAT
>CAYLVL010000147.1:0-2464 GCA_964387135.1 uncultured Planctomycetota bacterium | reverse complement strand
ATCGGCTCGTCTATCCTCTTTCTCGCCTCTTTTATAACCACGGTCACGCCCGGATGGATCGTGTTCTTCGCCTCTACACGGCCCTCCTCGTGGTTGTGCAACTCTCCCTCCAGAGAAGCGATGGTCGAGGCGATCTCGTCTATCTCATCCTTAAGTTGTACGGTTGCCGTCCGCAACTGCTGGTAGAGTTTTTCCTTGTTCTCGGGAAGCTCCGTCTTCTCTCGAGCGGCGGTGAGCACATTCAGGTTCTTTTCCGCTTTTTCGAAATCCGACGCTTTCTTTTTCCTCTCCTCGCTGAGGCTGTTCAGCCGATCACGGAGATGGGGAGCGACTCCGACCTCGATCTCGGTCCTTATGGCCATCTCGGAGCCTATGTTTGCCGCGCGTACCAGGTTTCCGGCCCTGATTCTGCCCCCGAATATGCTCCCCTTGGAGTTTGTGACCTCTACCGTATCATCGGCCGAGGTGTCGCAGTGGATCAGGGCTTCGTCGACGATAACCGAGTGACCGGCCTTGACGGTGGCCCGCTCGATGAAGCGGGCCATGACATTTTCTCCGGCCTCGATCATGCTCTTGCCCAGCCCCTTCATACCGCGCTTCAGAATCACGTTCCCGCCTGCTTTGAGATCAGCCCCCTCGACCGTGTCCTGGCAGTTGATATCGCAGCCCGCGGTAACGGTGAATCCGGGATTGACGATGCCCTTGACTACGACGGTACCCTTGAAGTCGATATTGCCGGTGGAGAAGTCGATATCATCGACTATCAGCACCTCTTCCACCGTGATCTTGCCTGCGACGAGCATGGGAGCGCCGGAGGTCGTTGCTACGAGCAGGTTGGGGTCTTCCTCGGATGCGTCCGTTCCCTTGCCCTTTGGAAGCTGAAGGTCCTTGCCGGGCTGCGCCTTGATGGGTGCGCCGGTGACATCCCGACCGTCCTCTCCGGGGGTCGCCGGGGTTATCCTTGCCAGCGGAGTGCCCTTGTCAACGTTCTCGAAGAGATTCAGATTGCGGAAGTCGGCGAGGTCCCTGTCATTGATCTGCGGTCCCGACTTCTTGTGATAGGCGTCGAACAGGTACTCGATTGTCGCATCTTCGCCGGGGACCGGATCTTTGCACCTCGCTATCCTCTGCTTGTCCGCATCCTGGTTATTCTCGATGATTTCCCTGAGCTTTGCCTCGTCTACACCGAACGTTATTCTGCCCTGCGCGAGGAGTTCCTTGGCTTCTTCGAAGGTCACATCTTTGCCGCCCCGGGCCTTGCGGAAACTGACATAGCCGGTACGGCGATCCTCGGAAATCTCGGTTCGAAGCTCCGCGTCCTTTCGCTCGGCAACCCGGAATGCGGTCGGCCTTCGGTCCCTGCGTATGATGTCAAGCTGCTTGTGGATCTCGTCATGCAGGATCGAGTACTCGCCGAATCCGGCATTCTTGATCTCCTGAATTATGTCTCGTTCGCCGGGCGGCCTGCCCATTCCGGACGGCGGGTACAGTCGAACCGTCACCATGCCCTCCGCTTCATTGTGCTCGACCCAGCAGGCGCCGTTCAGATTGCGTGGCGGGGCCTCGGCGATCACGAGGGTGGTGTAGGAGCCCTGGGCAAGCGCGGCATTGATCGCATTCTCATCCAGATCCTCAACTCCCGCCGCGCGGGCCGCGTCAACGATCCTCTCAAGCGAGACCTCCTGCTCGCCGTATTCGAGCAACGCCACACAGAGCTTGCCGTCGTCGGCATATAGTCTGAAATCAGCGATCATCTCGCATTCCACTCAGAATGCGGCAAAGGGACCACAAAAGCGGCTATCCCGTTGGGACAGCCACCGTGTCCCACCCTCGCGCATCTGTATCAATAATATCAACACGCAGGCGAATCAATTGACCGATCACTATGTTTGTGTCTGGACTACTGATTTGAGCATGAATGTAATTGTCGCTCAGAGCTGTAACCTTATCTAGAGAGTAGGGGGGGGACTCGACCAGGAACTCCCTGACCTTGCCGTCCTGGGAGCGATGGAATGTCCGTCGCTTCTCCCGATCCAGCTCCTTGAGCTCCTCCATCCGCTCGTGGACAAGTCTGCCCGGCGGACAATCGGCAAGCGTAGCGGCTCGTGTGCCTTCCCTTGGGGAGAACTTGAAAATGTGCAGGTACGAGATTGGGAGCGCTTTCAGGAAGTCAACTGTGTTCGCGTGAGATTCATCGTCCTCGGTGGGGAATCCGACCATGACATCGGTGCCGAGTGAGATATCGGTATCGATGTCAACCGCGGCGGCGAGAAGGTCCTCGTAGTGTCTGATGTCGTGCCCGCGACCCATTGCATCCAGTACGCGCTGATCCCCCGATTGGAGGGGCAGATGCAGATGAGGGCAGATGCGCGGATGCTCCACGATGCGTTTTATAAAATCGGGAGAGAGATCCATGGGCTCCAGCGAGCTCAGCCTGATCCTTGATTCGACCTCAAGCTCACCC
>CAYLVL010000146.1:0-6859 GCA_964387135.1 uncultured Planctomycetota bacterium | reverse complement strand
TTTGGGAGATTCTATCCCGGCACCGCTGATGATATTTCCCTTATATCACGAAAATGAAACAGCCGCAAGTGATTCAATTCCATGCTCCGTATCTTTATCAGCTTCTGCCGCCCTCTTTATGTGGAAGGAAGCACCAACAGGAAAAACACCCGGGGGGTCCGTCCGGGTGTTGTCTCGTTTGCTCTTGTGGTCTCGACCTGGGTCCGGGGTCTATCTGAAATTCTCGAGCATCGCAAGGAGCTCCGCCGAGGCCGGATTGCCCTGTTCCGCGATGTCATCCTCGATTGACTTCGCCGTGTCGCAGCTATAGCCGTCCTGTCCGAGAAGGAACTGCACGAAGCTCTTCATCGCGATCAGGTCGACTTCATGGATATTGTCGTGTATCTGGCTCGAATCGTACAGACCGGGCTCCACGATAACCTTCTCAAGATACTCGAGAGCTTTCTCGCCCTCCCCTTCACTGACCGCGATTCCCGCGAGCCCGACCATGGCGTCGAGATTGTTGTAGCCCCCCGCGAGGCTCTGCTCGAAATGCAGCTTTCCCTCGGTGAGGTTGTGGAATCCCCTGGCGTATGTCCAGCCGAGCCCGTTCTCTGCCGACAGAACGCCCTGCGTGAGAAGGGTGTTCTGCTCCGGCTCTCCTTCTATGTATCGCATGTACGGGAGCCATACGACCTGCCCGGACCTCGCCAGCGTCGCCTGCTCGCTGAACAGGTTCATGGCGGACTGGTAGTCGCCCATCTGGTATGCCGTCCAGGCGTCCATGTTCTGGACATTCAGCAGGGTGAACGTCCCGAGCTGCCTCGAGCCCTTCGACACGACTACCTGCTCGTCCAGCCGATAGTGGAAACCGGCGGCGGGATTTGAAAACGAAATTCGCATGGTGTAGCTGCCGACCGGGGCGCGGACGATGAAGTTGCCCCATCGGTCGGGACGGTGGATGGCGGGATTACCGGACAGGGTGACCATCACAGCGTCGCCGCCCAACGGGTAACCGAAGCCGTCGACAACGCGGCCCATGAGCGTGCCGCTCCCACCTCCCCCGTCGCACGCGTTAAGTCCTATCATCAGGACGAGGAATGCCAGAGTCAGTATTCTTCGCATGTTCCCGTTCCTTTCATTCACTCTCAGAAAAGACAGACGGCCAATACTCCGAATTCCATCAATCTCCCACGCTATAGACCACGTTGACCGCACCGGTGGGCGTGCCGCCCGACATGCCGGTTACAGATACCATCACGCTTCCGCCGCCCGATACGGCGAACCTGCCGATGTAGAACCCGGGACGGGTCTCGACCGGATGCATCGCTACCGATCCGCCGACGGTGGATCCTCTCACGGTCCATCGCGCCGTAGGCGGGTAGTCGAGCGGCACAAGCTCCTGCACCAGCACGAGCACTTCACCGGGAATGAGCGGATTCGCGGTAACGCCGACGTTCATGTACTCGTTGCCCGATGTTGTCGTCTGGCTTAGCGCACCCTCTATGTTCAGAATGCCGTAACCGAAGTAGTCATTGATTCCGTTCAGGTCGTTATCAGGGCCCGGCATCGGTATCGCTGCGGTTTCGAGCCTCGCGCGGACCGCATCCGGCGGAAGTCCGGGGAACTGCGCCAGGACAAGCGCGGCGGCTCCGGCTACCATGGGCGTCGAGAAGCTGGTGCCGGTGGCGAAACCGTAGGGCGGGCCATCACCGGTATAAAGATAGCACTCTTCCTCCGGCACGGTCGTCACGATATCGACACCCGGCGCCATCAGGGAAAGGATGTCCTCGCCGTAGTTCGAAAAAAGAGCTCTCTCGCCGTTATTTTCTATCGCACCGACACCTATCACCTCGGGCAGCCCAGCGGGATAGTAGAGCGATTGCCTGTCTATGTCTGGATCGCCGGTCGCTTCATACAGAAGTCCGCCGCCGATATCCTCCGAGCGGTTGCCGGCGGCCGCGACAATCACGCAGCCCGCCTCATAAGCCGCGGTCACCGCTTTCTCCTCGACCGATATCGTGCCAACTCCGCCGATCGACAGATTGATTACATCGCAGCCCCTCTCGCGCGCCACATCGATGCCCTCGACCTCATCGAAGAGATCACAGTCCAGCATCATCCCGCATGCCCTGATAGGGAGCATTTTAATCGTCCAGTTTATTCCGACGACACCTATCTCGTTGTTGCCCACAGCCCCGATCACCCCACTCACCGCCGTGCCGTGCCCGCTGTCGTCCATAACCTCGTCGGGCACCCAATCCTCCCTGACATTCACACCGGGAAGCACCAGATTGGGAATCAGGTCGGCAAGCGTGTAGTCGACCCCGGTATCGATGACACCGACCAGGATATCGGCCGATCCGGTCTGGATATCCCATGCCTGCTGTGCTCTCACCACCGCTAGCTCTTCCTGCTGAAGCTGGTAATACTGGTCGTTCGGAACCCGGTTGAGAGACCTCTTGTAGTTCGGGTAGACCTCCGCTACACCGGGGAAGCCCCTGAGCCGGGTGATGACCTCAAACACCGTGCTGTTGTCCAGGATCTTGTACCGGGCGACAGGACGATAGGTCATGGCCCTGTCGAACGCCACTCCCGGCAGCAGGTTGGCGGCCTGGGCGGACCTGGATTCGGCAAGCGATTCGAACTCAATGATCACCTCGTCGGTGATCATCCCGGATGTCGAGTATAGAACGGGCAGATCGGCGTCGATGCGGACATCGGGACTGACCGGCTCGTTCGCGGTGGCACCGCTCCCAAGCATCGACATACCCAGAATGATTACTGTGATTGCGATCAGGATAGGACGGGGGCTTATTCTCATCTATTCAACCTCAAAAGGTGGGTATTCACACCGTCGCCCGGCGCGAGGGCTTAATCGAATCCATATGCAAGCCTACACCACGGTGCGCTCAGTCCGCAAGTGCCTTCCGGCTGTACTTAAATAATGTTGCATCTACTTCGCTGAAAATGAACCTGCCGCCAATGCATATGACACACCCTGCGCCGGCTTGGATCGGTTCGCCGGTCCTATTCCCTGCGAAATCCTGCAACTGCGCGTAGTCTGGGATCCGCGTGGTACAATCCGCGCGTGAGCGAGGTCGAAAAAGACCATTCCATTCCCGTTGCGGTGATCTCCGACGGCAAACCCGGTCATGAGAACCAGAGCCTCGGAATAGCCGAGCATATCCCGGACGCGAACATCCTCGTTCTCAGGCACAGCCTGAAGGAGAGCATACCCGAAGCCTGGTTGAGGTTCCAGGTGCGCTTCTCGAGCCGCTCCAGGGCCAATCCGAAGAGACTTCTCCTGCGCGTGTTCACGAAGGACGGTCTCGAGAAGCTCACAGATCATTCGCCGGTTGCTGTTATCGCCGCCGGTACCCTTTCAGCAGGACCATGTGTGCTCGCGGGAGCGCTTACCGGCGCGAAGACATGCATCTGCATGAAGCCCAGCATGTTCCCGTTATCAATGTTCGATCTGGCCGTGGTCCCTGCGCACGACAATCCGCCCGATGCTCCGAATACCATCAAGACCCTTGCCGCTCCGAATCGTGTTTCCCCCCTGATGCTGTCGACCGAATGGACAAAGTGGCGGGAGGAGCTTCCCGGCGACACCGATGTGATCTCATGGGTGATCGGTGGACCGTCATCCAGCGCGGATTTCGACGAGCAGCACATTCTGAGCGCTTTGATTTCATCACTCGAATGGGCGTCGAAGAGCAACCGTCGCGTATGGCTCTCGACTGCGAGACGTACGCCGGTATCGCTCGAAGACAGGATTGCCGCTTTGCCTGAGCGTTATCAATCCCTGAGCTGGATGCTTCTCTGGCACAGGGATCAGAGGAACCCGCTTTACGCGATGTTCCATCGCTCGCGCATCGCAATCGTGACAAGCGATTCGGTGAGCATGATCGCCGAAGCGGCAAGCGCGGGTAAGGGACCCATTGTCTGCCAGGCAGGTCCCAAGCACCAGCCAAAGAAAACAAAGCAGGATCGGATGGTCGATAGACTTATCGAGGCCGGTTACGGGACGAGATCTACCTCCGAGCAGGAGCTAGTCGGGACTCTCGACCATCTGCTTTCAACAAACACTGAATTCCCCAGGCTTGACGACACGGAGAAAGCAGCGAATAGGCTGCTTGATCTCATCAGGATCGAGAGCATCTGACTTTGGTGTTTAGCGACATGCTGCGAAGGTTGTTTGTGCTACACTCCACTCCATGCCGTTTATCTTCGAATGGGACGGTCACGTGCACTCCGGGATGTGCCCGCATGGTTCCGGCGAGCCGACACGCGCGTTTGTCGAGCAAGCCGTCAAACTCGGATTCAAGCGAATCAGTATCATCGAGCACTATCCTCTTCCGCCCGACTTTCCCCCTCCCCCGACGCCGAATCCGGTCGATCTTCCGCGCGACAAAGTCGAGTCCTATCTTGAGGAAACACTTGCACTGAGAGAGGAATTCCAGGATCGAATCGAGGTGCTCGTCGGTTTCGAGTGGGACTATCTCCCCGGATGGGAGGACTGGACTCGCGAGCAGGTTGGGATCGTCGGTCCCCGCGTGCAGGACGGGCTACTGAGCGTGCACTTCATGCACGGCGAAATCATCGATTCAAAAGCCGAGGTATTCACTGAAAAAGTGCTTCCGCTCGTCGGAGGAACCATCGAGGCTGCCTATGCTGAATACTATCGCATGCTCCTCGATCTTGTCCGATGCGACCTCGGGCCATACAAGCCGCGACGTCTCGGGCACCTGAACATCATCCGCCGCTTCAAGAAGATATACGAACCGCCGGGCGAGTATCGCGACGAGATCATCCGGATTGTCCGCCAAGCCGCTGACAGAGACATGCAGCTTGACTTCAACATGAGCGGTCTGAGAAAGAAGCTGTGCGGCGAGCAGTACATACCGACCTGGCTGATCGAGATGATCGCAAGGGGAGAAATCGACATCGAGTGCATCTTCGGGAGCGACGCGCATCGCTCGACCGAAGTCGGCGCGGGACTTGAGGAAGCGAAAGCTCTGGTTGAAAAAGCGATGGCGATCAGTTGAAATCGACCGACTCCACAATCGCATCCGGCGGCCTGCCTTCCCCGAACTCCCTCAGCATTCTTGTTACAGTCTCCGAGTCGTCCAACCTCACAAGCGCAGCGCGGAGCCTCGCGGCCTGAGGGAACCCGCGAAGATACTTCGCGATGTGCTTCCGGAATTCCCATACACCCCGTATGTCATTGAACTGGCTGAGAACGCCGTGCTGATGGATCAACATCACCCGCACAAGCTCCGCGCGATCCCTCGAGGGGCGCCCCGACCCGTCCTCCAGGAAGCGCTCGCAGTCGCCGACCAGCCAGGGATCGCCGATGATCCCGCGACCGATCATGACGCCCGCGCACCCGGTCGTCTCGAACATGCGCTTCGCATCTTCCGGAGTAGAGATATCCCCGTTGCCGATCACCGGTATTGACATATCCTCGACCAATTCCGCGATCGCATCCAGGTCCGCTTCCCCTTCGAATCGCTGCTTTGCGAACCTCCCGTGAAGTGTCACCCACGCGCATCCAAGATCGGCGGCACGCCTGCAAGCCTCGATGCCGGACCGATCTTCCGCATAGAATCCGATCCTCGTCTTCAGGCTGACCGGAATGCTCACGGCATTGACAATCGCCTTCAGGTTCTCAGTGAGAAGATCAAGATCCCTGAGGAGCGCGCTTCCCCCACCACTCTTGTGGACCTTCGGCACGCTGCACCCGCAGTTGAAATCAATCGTCTCGGCACCTGCCTCCTGAAGAATCTTTGCAGCTTCGGCGCAAATACCCGGCACAGCGCCGAAGATCTGAACATGCCCCTTCTCCGACATCACCTCGCGGATGTACTGATCCCTGTTTGGCGACTTGCCGTTCGCTACTGCATGAGAAGACACAAACGGAATCCACATGTGCCTGACACCGCAGGATCTGAGCACCTCCCGATAGGGCGCATCAGTCCATCCAGCCAGAGGAGCCGCGCACACAGGCTTCTGAGTCGCATCGCGAAGCCGATCAGGCAGATTGTCGCCGGGTGGATAAGGCATACGTCCACGCAGGATTATACCAACCCGATTGAAGAAGTTGCGGTAAGCTCTTTACCTGTCCCTGTTTAGGTTATGAAGGATTTTCAAGCCTTTCAGCGTAAGATCGGGATCGACATGCTGGATCACATCAGTCATTTCCGCGACCAGATCAACCATGCCGCCCGTACCCACCACGGTCGCGTCGTCCCCGAGCTCTTCCCTGAATCTGCGCACCATCCCCTCGACCACCGACACGTACCCGTAGATCGCGCCCGACTGAAGGCTCTCCTCGGTCGCGTGACCGATTGCGCTCTTCGGCTTGCGAAACTCGATCATGCTCAGAAGTGCCGCGCGCTGGGCGAGCGCCGCATAGGACGTATGCAATCCCGGGAAAATCGCTCCCCCGATATACTCCTTCTTCCGCGTAACCGCACAGAAAGTCAGGGCGGTGCCGAAATCGATGATTATCAGGGGTACAGAATAAAGGTGACTGGCTGCAACCGCGTTTACTATCCGGTCCGCGCCGACTTTCCTGGGATCATCGTACCTGATCGCCATCTCCGTTTTGATTCCCGGACCAACAACAAGCGGCTCCACCGAGAAATATGTCCCGGACAATCCTCTAAACACGGCGGTCAATGCGGGAACAACAGATGAAAGCACCACATGATTCACGACCGGTGAAGCGTCGACCTCATCCGATCTCGCGCGAAGCGTGAGGATGTTAGTCAGAAGCGCACCATACTCGTCGGCGGTCTTGGTGTAATCCGTGGAGAGACGGGCTTTCGCGGCCAGCTTGTCGCCATCGAACACCCCGCAGACTATGTTGGTG
>CAYLVL010000145.1:5460-6888 GCA_964387135.1 uncultured Planctomycetota bacterium | reverse complement strand
AGATGCTCTTCAATGCCTGCGTCAGGAGCCCCTCGGCCTGGCCCTGCTCCGGAATGGTCTTCGCGTCCATGGCCATCCGCCGGGCCTCGACGACTCTCTGGAGCGTCTCCCTTTCGTGAGCCGCGTAGCCTTTCACGGTCTCGACGAGGTTGGGGATGAGATCGTATCGCCGCTTGAGCTCGACATCGATGTTGGCCCAGTTGGTGTCCACACGGTTTCTCAAGCCCACGAGGCGGTTGTAGATCCCGACGAACCAGAAGATGAGGATAACAACCAGTATGATCAAAATGATCGAGACGACTAATGAAGACACTTAGCCCTCCTTCAGTCAGTAAGCCGCGTTTCTGATGGAGCGGAGTATAACACAAAAGAAGCACAATGAGAGCTTGATTTCCCGGTGGATTTGGAGAAGAAGGAAAGGCGGGTTCAACCGTGGAGCCTTCCCGGAATCGAACATCCGCCTCTATAAGAAAGATGGAAACTCAACGGCCTTGACGGGGGGCATAGTCGGGCGTACACTTCATCTTCCGTGTGCTCCGGCGGGGAACGAATCAAGAAGGAGCCTGATTGATGCCGGCCACAGCGGTAGTCGGAACCCAGTGGGGAGACGAAGGCAAAGGAAAGGTAGTCGACTTCCTCGCACGTAACGCGGATATTGTGGTCCGATGTCAGGGAGGTAACAATGCAGGCCACACGGTGGCGGTGGGTGAAGAGACTTTCCGTCTTTATCATCTCCCATGCGGAGTGCTGCACTCCGACAAGACGAGCATCATAGGCGGCGGGATGGCGATCCAGCCTGTAAGGCTTCTCGAGGAGATCGAAGGCCTCAAGGCGAGGGGCTTCCCGTGCACAAACCTGATAATCAGCCACCACGCGCACCTGATAATGCCGTACCACATCCTCATCGACGAGCTCGAAGAGAACCGGAGACGCCAGGGTGACAGCCGGGGCATGATCGGCACTACCAAGCGGGGCATCGGTCCGGTTTTCGCCGACAAGATGGCGCGATCCGGGCTGAGAATCTGCGATCTGGCGGATCCGGATGCTTTCCGGGAAAGGGTCAGGTACGCGTGCGCGGAGAAGAACGCTCTCCTGACCGGCTTGTACGAATCCGATCCAGTGGACGCCGACGTGATCGCGAATGAGTACCTTGAGGCAGGAGCGAAGCTGCTTCCTCATGTCGGCGACACGCTAAACACGGTGCTGAGCGGAATGCGCGAGGGCAAGCGCGTTCTCCTTGAGGGAGCACAGGGAACGCTATTGGACATCGACTACGGGATTACGTACCCGTTCCTGACAAGCTCGCACCCGGTTTCCAGCGGCGTGTGTCTCGGGACCGGAATTGCGCCCAACCGGATAGACAGCATCTACGGAGTGGTGAAGGCGTACATCTCCAGGGTGGGAGAAGGCCCGTTTCCGACCGAGCTC
>CAYLVL010000145.1:0-5450 GCA_964387135.1 uncultured Planctomycetota bacterium | reverse complement strand
GCTCGGGGGAGAGATCGGCGACCGGATACGCGAGCGGGGCAACGAGTACGGCACGGCGACCGGACGCCCGCGACGGGTTGGCTGGCTTGACCTCGTGCTGCTGAGGCACGCAGTGGAAATCAACGGGCTTACAGACCTGGTCGTGACCAAGGTGGACGTGCTGGACGAGCTGCCGGAGATACAGGTCGCGACGGCGTACGAGTTGAACGGGGACAGGATCGAGTACTTCCCATCCGATCCGTCCCTTCTGCCCGAACTGAAGCCGATATACGAATCGATGCCGGGATGGCTCCTGAACACAAGCGAATTGAATACGGGAGACGTTCTTCCCAAGCCGCTTCAGGACTTCCTCAGTTTCATCAGCAGGTCCGTCGGCGTGCCGATTCGCCTTCTTGGAGTGGGTACCCGCCGTCGACAGATGGTTGAGCTCGGATGATTTGACAGACTGATCGGTAAAGAAAAAACGGAGCCCGGTAACGGGCTCCGCTTTTTTCTGTGTGTCATGTGAAACGCGCCTATGGTATCGGCAGGTAGAGGACTCCGAGATCCACCACCTCGCCCTTGTTGACGGTGATGTAGGACTCGTAGTAAATCACTCCGTTGGTGCTGAGCCGGATGATGTGCTCGCCTGTGGGAACGGTGTAGAGAATGAACTCACCGTTGCTGTTCGTCTGATTGGAGATACCCTCGCCCACGATTTCAGCAGTAAGCCCCGGAACCGGCTCGTTATAGAGGGAGCTGAACACGGTGCCCGTAACCTGGCCGTATCCCGGAGGCTCGGTCATCAGGCGGGTCAGATAGAGATCGACAATGGTCTTCTGACCGCCGCTGACCGTAACAACAGCCTGGGCTGAAGTGAATCCGTACTTCTCCGCAACAAGATCGTGCCTTCCTGCCGCAACCGCGTCGAACTGGAAGTGGCCGTCCCCGTCGGTCATCTCAGTAAGCGGATTGAACGTAGACTGGACGCTCACAATGCAGTTGTCCACCGGTATCTGCGTGTCCTTGTCGTAGACCCATCCCTCGATGGTGCCATACTGAACCCGCTGCCCGTACTCATCGAAGATCCTCAGATTATCGGTCTCCGTATTGCGCAACGGCGACCAGTTGGCGACGTAGATCGCGCCGAAGGAATCCACCCGGATGGCCCTCGGCACGAAGGTCGGATCGGCTCCGCCGAACTCGCGAATGAAGTTGCCGTCATTGTCGAAAATCTGCACGCGGCCGTTGCCGGTATCGGAGACAAGGATGTTCTGGTTCCTGGGATCGATGGCCACCGCGGTGGGACCCTGGAACTCCCCGGGAAGCGTGCCCATGCCGTTCTGGCGACCGCCGAGGACCTGCTGGATAACGATCGGATCGCCGAACGAAACCGGCTCGGTGATCGCCACGCTGTCCGCGTTGGGCAGGGCCATCACTAGGCGACCGAGCGAGTCGAACTCGATGTCGCAGATGTTGGAGCAGGTCATGCCGCTTCTGCTGGACATGTAGTTCATGGAGGTGATATCCCAGATTACGAAGAGGTTGTGAAGCGAGCATGCCGGCAGGATTCCGAGCATTTCGGCAAGTCCCTGCACTCTCTGGTAGGTTGGGAAATCATAATGAACAAGGAAGTCCTCGGTTCCGACCCAGAGGAAAGGCGGGAAGTAGCTATTCGGCAAAGGAGCATCGGGATGATAGGCGAGGATCGCGTGACCACCGGCATCGACGGTGTTCCCAAAGGGCCACGGGCAGTCACCATCGGCTATGCAGTTCGGCGCGATAACCTTCTGGTAGGCGAAAGCGGTCCAGGGATGGTATGTAATCCCGTGAGGCACGCAAGTGCAACTCGCGAAGGTGGAAGTCGACGGGGTGTCGAAGCAGAACGTGGGATAAAGCGGATCCGGTTCTCCTTCCCACCATGCCTGATTGTACGAGACATGCGGGACTCCGCCGCTCACATACACGTCATCGAAGACCGAAAACGGGTTGCAGTTGTTTATGTCGGGGCTTATTCCCTTGATGCCGCGCCCTGTGTCCAGAACTCCGAGGTTCGCGGTGGCCAGACCGGTGAACGCCGCGCCACTCATGGTGCGCTTGAAGACCCCGTAGGGAGTGAAGAGCTGCAAGCCCCCTTCGTCGGCGATTACGATATCCCCGTCACCCTCTGTCGCGATGTCCAGTACCGTCGCAAGCGGATGGGTGAACGGAGGAGGAATATCCGGATCGATGGGTCCCCCCGGGTCCTTGCCGACCGGAGGGATCACCGTATCGGTACCATCATCGGGATTCTTGCAGCCCCAGCCTGACAAAGCCATGGATGCCGCCAGGGCGATTAGAGTCAAAATGTAAAGGTATCTTCGCATCGTGGACTCCTTGATTTACTCAACATGTGTAATCTCGGCATATTGCACTAAGGCGAACCTCAGCCTCCGAATCCACCGCCTCCACCGCCTGTGCCTGTAGTGCTTGGGGCGGGGCTACAGTAGAAGTTGGCTTCATAGCTGGCTCCGGGCAGAAGATTGTAGCCCTCGTTGGGCATATCCTCGCCCCAGATGGGATCAGGCAGCAGATAAAGACCGCCCGCATCGCCAAGACTCTCCACTCTGATGTTTCTAAGGAAGCCGGAAGGAACCATCAGCGCGTAATTGCCGTACGCATTCGTCTGACCTTCCGGGCTTTCGCCGCCGTCGCCGTTGAATACTCCGCCGGGGATGGACTCACTGTCGCAGAGAACAGAAGCATCCTCGATAGGAACGTTCTTGTTGGTTCTTACCGTGCCGAATACCACGCCCATGCCGGCGGCTTCCCTGCTGAGCACGTTGAGCTCAACCGCGAACTCGAAGGCAAGTGTAAGATCGTGCACGATCACCATCTGCTCGTCGTTAAGCTCCAGACCGCTTGCGGTCCAGTTATTGCTGCCGGTAATCACGACCGGATCGACAAGCTCCAGAATAACCGGACTGATCGTAGTGGTGACATCGACCGGCAGGTCGATAAGCATGAACTTGTGATTGAGGCTGTTATAACCCGGCCAGTTAAACGAGACAGCGTCAGGGAGTATGTCGGTGAAATCGACATTGGACGGGCGATCATAGTAGCCGAGCACAGCCAGATTGTATGGAGGCTGGCTCAGTGCGCGCAGGATGTCGACCACTCTTCCGTCGGTAAGCTGGCGGATAGCGAAGTAGACGGAGCTGTCGGCATTGTTGATCTCCTCGACAATCTCGCCGTACAGGCCGTCGTTCGGTCCGAAATAGACCTCGACATCCACGCCCACATGGAACGTGTGGTTGACAAGGCGTTCCTTGTCACCGCCGAAGCGGCCCTGATTGAACATCTGATCGAAGTCGAAAAGGAATGCGTCGGTGACTGTCTTGACACCCGCAGCGCCGCTGCCGTTTACGTAGTTCCTCGGCGCGCTCAAAACGAGAGTGTTGTTGACGGATGTATTGAACGAGGCATCAAGGAAGTCCCCGGAGGAGGACAGCACTATGTGATCGTCGATGATCGCATAGTTGGAGTGAACCTGCCTCGCGATATCGTCGTTGTCGATCTTGATCGTGACGTTTCCGGTCTGGGAGAGCTGCGAGACAAAGGGGGCGGATTCGGGGTCGTCGAAGTAGCCGCGCTCGCAGACGATGTTGACCGGAACGCCCCTGTTGGCGATCCCAACCAGCCTGGCGACAAAATCAGCATTGGTGATACGCGTGCCGACTATGTCGATTCTCTGGCTCGCATTGGTGAAATAGGCCCAGAGCTGGCTTGCGGTCATGGGCACCAGGTCCGCAGCAAGATAGTTCTCGCGGATAAGCGGATCGGGGTCGACCTGCCGGAAGGCCGGATCGGTAATCACAAGGCCCACGGGCGACCTTGGAAGAGGATTGGGAAAGGCCGGGAAGAATGTATCAAGCGGTCTCTCGTCAGGATTCGAGCATGAAGCAAGGCCCGCCGCAAGGAACAGCAGCCCCGTCAGGAATCCCCAGGCTATTATTCTCTTGAGAGTCATGAAACGTGCTCCTTTTCTGTTTCGGAACAGTAATCGTCAATATGAGCCGCAGAAGAGCGGCGGGATCTGCCAACCGTCACTCATCGGGCGTCTCTCCCCAGTCCGGGGGACGAGCCCACTGATCATCGCCCTCGAACTCCGGCACCGGGTCCTCGCCCGGAGCCATCTCGAAGACGAAATTACCGACACCGCCGGGGGTAAGGGCCCAGGACTGCGAATCCGGCGTCCTGTAGCCGTCCTTGCTGGCCTCGACGGTGACAAAGCCGTTGGGGATGTCGTTGCGCAGGAAATACCCGTCGGCATCGGTGGTTGCAATCATCTCGATTGTGCCGGTACCGGTGGTGTCCGTGACGAACGGTTCTGAAGATATCTTTATCGTGACATCCGCCAGAGGCCCGTCGGCGGCCATATCAAATACGCGGCCTGATATGGTACCCACCTGGCGCATATTCGGCGTCGTGGCGTCGTCACCCGAGCAGGCCGGGATTACGCACCACACAAGCGCCAAGAGAGCTAACAGTAGAACTGATCTCCGGGTCATTTGTACACCTCGCGCAAGGCGCGCTTAATGCTTATAGGGATAAAGCAAAAACCACCCGAGTCCGCATCCCGCGAACTTGAGACGGCCATTTTAACACATGGCCTTGAAAATGCAAACTTACTGTAACTATTCCTATCGGCCTTAAGCACCTTGCGTTGCAGCTTCCTTTCCTTTTTTTCAATCAATCCGCCGCGCGATCCCAGTCTCCGGAATCCAAGGCTACATGACGTTACCACAAGTTACGAAACTTGTCAAGCCCATTTTCCCCTTTCCGCAAAAAATACCAAGGTGACGCTCTTTCCGCTATAATGACGCTGCCAACATACACGCGCCGGTGATTTGAGCCGGTGCCGTTTGAGTCAATGGGAACCGAAACCGCATCAGCATTCGATCAACTCGGCACCCCGCCTCTTCTCGTGCTGCTCGTGCCGTTTTTCGCCACGATTGTGGGCACACCGATCGCCAGGCTTATCGCTCTAAGGTTCGGCATCGTAGACAAGCCGATAGAGGGCAGCAGCAAGACGCACGCAAGGACGACACCCTACCTGGGCGGGCTGGCGGTATTCACCGCGCTGCTGGTGGGGAGCTATATTGTCCTCCAGCAGACAAGCCGCATTCTGCCGGACTATTTCAACATCTGGCTCGTGCTCGGAGCCATTACTCTCATCTTCCTGGTCGGGCTCTGGGACGATGTCCTCGGGATGATTCCGGGGGTGAAGATGCTGATGCTCGGAGTGGCGGGAACGCTTCTGTTTTTCGGCGGCGGAAAAGTGACATTCATCCCGGAAGTATGGGGAGTAATCGGGCAGGTAATCGCGTGGGCGCTGACGATCTTCTGGATTCTCGGGATAACCAACGCGGCGAACCTGATGGACAACATGAACGGCCTTGCCGCCGGAACAGGCATTGTGGCGGGCCTTT
>CAYLVL010000144.1:0-6943 GCA_964387135.1 uncultured Planctomycetota bacterium | reverse complement strand
CCCTGCCGATCAGCGGCTCGAACGCGATATTGCCGTTTACCTCGGTCGATAGCGCAAGCACCGCCGCCTGACGGACGGTCGTTATGGAATCGCTGAACGCCCCGATAAGATGCGGCACCATTTCCTGGCTGGGAATTCTCCCGAGTGCTATCGCCGCGGCAAGACGGACCGCTTCTTCTTCATCGTTGAGATATGACGCCAGCAGGTCGATCTGATTTGGATCGCGCATCTTGCCTACGGCTCCCACCAATGACCTGGTCACGTGCCAGTCCGTCTCGACCCCAAGCGCCGCCACCAGGGCCTCTATCACGGGCGCGTCCTCATCCAGCGGACCAAGTGCTGTCGGGTCCTCCAGTGCCTGGGCGGCTGATGTGTCCCCGAGCAGATACGCGGCATGGCGACGTGTGTAATAGTCCCCGCTGGTAAGATACGGGACCAGGTACTGGGCCGCGGGATGGCCTATGGCACAGATGACGTTATCCAACTCCACTCTTCGGCGAATGTCCACCGAGCTGATCCAGCCGTCCAGAAGCGTAGGCACCGCCAGTGCGCCCATCTCGATAAGAGCGTCCCTGCTAGGCGTCTGGACCTCGCTGTGTTCCTCGTCCCACTCGCTGCAATTGATGAAAAGCTCTCGAATCGCCTCGGGGCTCGGCGTGCCGCCCATTTCAGCAAGAATCTCGTCCGGCGATCGGACAACATCCTCCTGGGCCGATAGCGGACTTCCGCAGAGAAACAATGTCGACAACAGCCCCGCTACGAAAGCGAACATAATGCCTGTATCTGGTTTCATTTCTCCTCCCGGATAAGTAATGTCATGTCTGAAATGAGAAAAAACGAGCTGAATGCATGTTTCCGCAAGCTCCAGGGCAATTCCGGACCTGTTGCTGATTGCTACACTGAAAGCCGGTATTTTCCGAGTGACATCCGGCGAAACACGCGTCCGGAGCCGCATTCAGTAAAAGCCTGCAATTGGCACTGTCATTGCCATATTAAAGGTGGCAACCGCGTCGGCTCTTTATCGTATTTTATCGTTCTTTAAGTCTGGCGCAAATTGCCTTGACATAGTATATTGATAACGGAACAATAAACAGCCGCAAGGAAGCGTGAGCGGATTATAACACAGGGCACGAGCCTTCCATCCGTAACTCTTCTTAAAGCGTCACCAAGGGAAGTCATACAGCCTGATTGAAGTGACGCCGGCGACCGGATCGCAAAGAACACCGTCGATCGGGTCGCAGGGAGGAGAAAACAATGAAGGCTCAGAAGCTGAAAACCGCCGTAGCGCGCTCCGGGTCTGCCAAATCGGCCATCACGCGCGTACTCACGCTCGCAGGATTCATATTCCTCGCTCAGGCATTACCCGCGCAAGCTGATCCGATGCTGATTGAAACCGGACTGGCAACCGGGTCGTTCTGGTTTGTGCTCATCGCCGGACTTGCCGTCGAGGCGTTGATCCTCGCGCTTCTCATCCGCCGGACCTATATCGAATCGATCGTAGTCTGCCTTCTGGCGAACGCGATCTCCGGCTTCATCGGCTTCGTGATCCTTCTTTTTTTAAGGATAAAAGGCATACCGATCGTCCCGCCGGGACCCCTGACCGCTCTTGCCATCCTCGTGGAAGCTCCGCTGGTCTCGCTCATGCTCGTGCGACCGCCGATCAAGCGGATCGCGGCGGGAGTGACCACAGCCAACCTTGTGAGCGGAGCGCTGGCGATTATCGTGCTGGGCTCCATCACAATGCCACCGCCTGAACCGACGGTACTCGAAGACAACGCCCTTGCACGCAGTATATCTACCGTGAGAAGGGCTATAGATACTTACCATGACGAGTTCGGCTTCTATCCTGCCGGACTCACCGGGGGGCGCAGTGATTCGCTTGACTCGACCTGTCGCGCGGACGATCCCCTGATCGCCGCGGGCATCCTCGAGTCGTATCCGCCAAACCCGTATGCGCCCTATCTCCGATCCAGGCGCTTCCAACCGGCTTTCCTGTTTCTTGGTATCGGGCGACCGACGCGTCCCGTCGATCTGGACGATCCAAGCAATGCGTGGGAGGCGAGATGGTTCCCGGCCATGAAGGCTGATTCGCGGTTCGGGGATCCCGACCATCTGCTTCTGTGCGCGAACGGCCTGAGCGATCCCCAGGTCAGGGATACCCTGGAATCGACCTTCTATCACATGAACGGTGCGGACTGCATTCCGGGTTGCTTCTTCTACCGGTCGTACGATTTCAACAGAGACGGGCTTCCTGATGACTACATCCTCGGCGCGTTCGGATGGCCCACGGGCCGGGCGACAGTGGCCGTGGATATCATCGATGCTGCGACGGGTGAAATCCACCTCCGGCTTGATTCTCAAGGCTGTGTGCATGCAGGGGAACCGGACGGCATGCCCGAGCCCGTGATTGCGCTTCACATCGCGAATCCTGCACCCCCCGACTGAAACTTGTCTCCCCCCTCCTCCCCTTTTTGCCGCGACCCGTCCGATTTTCGGGTCGCGGTTCGTTATACAGATGGAGCATGGTGCCGGGCACACCGATATGCGCCTGCCAATCATCTTCGCAGCCTTCTTCCTCGGGCTCCTCACTCAGAGTCCGTCGACCGCGACCGGTTCCCCTTGGATCGATTTCGCTTCCCTCGGGGCCATGCTCATCGCCTTCGTGTTTCTCGCGTCGAGACGGGTACTCGCCCTGACCTGCGGATGCATCATTGCTTTCCTGCTGGGCATGTTCTGGATGTCAAACCTCCCGACATGGCCCCGTCCTCTGATGATCGACCAGCTCCCCGCGGATCAGGGCTGCTCGACCATCGGCACCGCGGTCTCCGAGGCGTTCTCGTGCCATGAAGGAAGGTACATCCCCCTGTCCATCGAGACTGTCCGCGCTGAGGGTGTATCCCGGTCGTGCGCCGCTGTTCAGGGACCGTGGAAAAGGGAAAGCGGTACGGTACTGGCGGCGGTTGAGCGCGGTTTTGTCGGTGTATCAGGAGCGCGTTACCGCGTGCACGGGATTCTGGTGACCGACCCGGAGCAACTGCACGCTCCCATTCTCCTCCGGTACCGCTCAAGAGCAACAATCGAGCCCGGAATCACGGGGGTACAGATAGAGCAGATCGATCCACCCGGGATTTCAGCACGGATTCTGAGTCGCCTGCGATACAGCCTGATGAGCCATCTTTCGTGGGGATTGAGCGAGTTGGAGGGTGAATTGGTGGCTGGAATCACATTCGGGCGCAAGGGACGGCGCATCGGCGGCGACTGGGCGAAGGATTTCTATCACGCGGGAATCTCGCATCTGATAGTGGCATCGGGAGCGCAGGTCAGCCTTCTCTTTTTTCCGTTGTTTTTCCTTCTGGGGCGCATTCGACTTCCAACGGTAATCAAGTGCCTGTTACTGGGGGTCGCGGCCGCCGCGCTTGTGGGATTCGCCCGACTTCTCGGCGGGGAGCCGTCGATACTCCGCGCTGCCGCAATGGGCTGCGTTCTCCTTGTTGCCATAGGGCTCGGTCGACGCACTTTCGGTCTGGCGACCCTATCCGCCGCCGGTTTCTTCTGGCTGATGCAGAATCCGCTGCTTGCGCGTGATTCCGGTTTCCTTCTTTCATTCGGAGCGAGCTTCGGGATAATCTACTTAAGTCCGGTATTCCTGGATCGACTCAGGATGCGCGAACCATCCCGGCGATTTCGATTTCAGCTTGATTCCATGAAAGCCATCGGAGAGGCAGCAATACGGATCGTGCAGTCCACGCTAAGATTGTTTCTTGACTGGACGGTCGTAACTGTCGCGGCGCAGATCGGGGTTTTGCCGATTCTCGCGTGCACGATCGGACGGCTGTCGCTTGTCGGGTTTGTGGCGAACCTGTTCGCGGTGCCGGTCGCGCAGATTATCCTCTATCTCGGGGCGTTGAGCGGTATCGGCGGCTACATCTCCCCCGTGGTGTCGTTGAACCTCAACAGGGTTCTTGCCCATCTTGCGCAATTGCTGATGGATATCGCTCGCGATTTTTCAGGCCTCCCCTACGCCAACACGCCCATGGACCCGCTACCGGCGTGGGTGACGATTCTGTGGTATGCGGCATTGATAGGCGCAGTTGAAGTATGGAGGATTCGAAGCAGGCGCAGGGCTTCAAGAAAAGCAGTAAGGAAAAGGCAATACGTCGAGCCCGATCCCGCAAGTGTGCTGATGGATCCCGACAAACCCCTTCCGGAGGGGGTTTGAAAATGCAGAATGCAAGAAAATAACCGGCTCCATGGAGCCGGTTTGATTCTCAGCATAAATAGCAGATGTGCTGAATTCTCAGCTGCCCCCTGTCGACATTTCAGCCATGTTCGAGATCGCGCTGAAGAGAGGAAGGTAAAGACTGATAACGATATAACCGACGATGACGCCCAGGCAGGTGATGAGAACCGGCTCGATCATGGTGGTGAACGCGTCGATCGTATAGTCGACCTCCCTGTCATAGAAGTCGCTGATCTTCTGGAGCATGTCGTCCAGCGCACCGGTCTCCTCGCCTACAGCGATCATGTCGATAACCATCGGCGGGAACTCACCCGTTTCCTCAAGCGGGTAACTTATCCGCTCTCCTTCTTTAATGGAGGTCTTTGCTTTTGACACCGCGTTGGAGATAACCGCGTTACCAACCGTGTCCTCGACTACGGTAAGACTCTTGATGATGGGAACACCGGACTTGAGGAGAATAGCGAACGTTCGGGCGAATCGCGACAGCGCGATACGTCGGAGCAGAAAGCCGAATACCGGCAGGCGCAGCCTTACCGCATCGAGAAAACGGTTCCAGGCCGGGAAGTTGCTCGCGTACCGCGACGCAACAAAAAGAACGAAAATAGCTCCAATGATAAACGGCATCCCGTGCCTGAATACATTGGAAATCTTGATCAGTACGAGCGTCGGTCCCGGCAATGTGGCGTTCATGCTTGCGAATATCTCAACGAACTGCGGCACCACAAGCCACATAATCAGAGCCACAATAATGAACGCCGCGCTCAGGATGATGACAGGATACCGGATACCCGCCTGTACGTTCTGGCGGATCTCCATCTCCCGCTCCATGTCCCTTGCGATTCGGTCGAGTACGATGTCGAGTGAACCGGATTCCTCACCGGATCGGATCAGGCTGACGATCAGGCTGTCGAAGACCTTCGGATGCTGCCCCAGCGCGTAGGACAGCGAGTAGCCCTCCTCGACCATCTTCGCGATCTCCTGAAGCACTTCGGCAAGATGCGGATTCTCGGTCTGTTTGACGATAATCCGCAGGGACCTTAGAATCGGAAGACCGGCGTTGATCATCGTGGAGAGCAAACGGGAGAAGATCGACAAGTCCTTCAGCTTGATAGGGGTCATTCGCTGAAGCGCCTTGTCAAGCCTCTCGTACAGCCCCCCCTCCTTGATCTCGGTGATCCGGTTGACGAAATAACCCTGGTCCCTTAGCCGCTCGACGAGCTGCTCCCGACTATCCATCGTGACGGTGCCGGTTATGTTCTTCCCGGCTCGGTCACGTACGGAAAACGTGAATTTCGGCATGATTGAATAGGCTCCCTTTTTCCTGCGGCATGTTGCCGCGTTTTGGGATACGAGCCTGTAGCAGGGCACCATAATGCCCGCTGTCCCTAACGGACCCCTTTAATATATCATAATCGTCCCCCCTCGTCCATTTTACATGTTAGTGGAAAATTCCCCGGAATTCCTTGCCGCCTCCCGCTCTCGGCCCGACTCACTTGCCCTTCATAGCCACTGTGTCTAGAATGTCACAACCGCGCGGACGGCTGCCCGCGCAAGGAGACCATGATGCGTATCCTCATCACCGGCGGGGCCGGCTTCATCGGCTCCAACTTTGTAAGATACACCCTCGAAAAACACCCCGGCGACCGGGTGATCGTCCTCGACGCCCTTACCTACGCGGGCAACCTCGAGAACTTCCCCCCCGCCATCTGGGACAATCCAGACTTCCAGTTCTTCCACGGCAATATCCTCGACGAGGAGCTTGTCGCGCAGTTGATGAACAACGTCGACGCGGTCGTGCATTTCGCCGCCGAGACCCATGTCGACCGCTCGATCAGGGAAGCCGGAACCTTCCTCGAAACCGATATCTGGGGCACATTCGTCATGCTCGAGGCCGCCCGCAAGCGCGAGATAAACAGGTTCGTGCACATCTCCACCGACGAGGTCTACGGCGAGGCAGTCGACAAGCCGTCGGTCGAGGGTGACGATCTGAAGCCGAAAAGCCCGTACGCCGCCAGCAAGGCCGGCGCCGATCGTCTCGCGTGGAGCTACTGGGCCACCTACGGATTCCCGGTCACGATCTCCCGATGCTCCAACAACTACGGCCCCTACCAGTACCCCGAGAAGCTCATCCCCCTCTTCGTCACCAACGCTCTCGAGGACAAGCCGATGCCGGTTTACGGGCACGGCAAGAACACCCGCGACTGGATCTATGTCCTCGACCACTGTAGCGCCATCGATCTCATGCTTCGAGCGGACGGGGAAAAGGTGGACGGCGAGGTTTTCAATGTATCGTCGAGCAAGGAGAAATCGGTGCTGGAAATAACCGACATCATCCTCGACGTTCTCGGCAAGCCCAAATCCCTCATCAAGCACGTGGAGGACCGTCCCGGGCACGTCACACGTCACGCAGTCGATCCGGCCAAGATCATGAAAACTCTGGACTGGCAGCCGAAGTACGAATTCGAGCACAACATACGCGCGACAATCGAGTGGTACCGCGAAAACGAAACCTGGTGGCGCAACGTGAAGGAGAAGCAGCGCGAGTACCAGGAATGGATCGAGAAGCACTACGGCTCCGATTAATCCCCATCGACACAGCTCCCGCAGAGGCACGAGCGTCAGCGAGTGCGCATTCCGAGGCACGAGCCTCAGCGAGTGCGCATTCCGAGGCACGAGCGTCAGCGAGTGCGCATTCCGAGGCAC